>JAUSEB010000069.1 GCA_030650495.1 Armatimonadota bacterium
GTCGGTTACAGGGTTTCGGCTGCTAACGTGATCGGGGTTTCGTTCATCAACGCAACTGCGGTAAGTGTGACTCCCCCGACTGAGACTTACCTTGTGGCGCACTTCCAACCCCTGTTAGGGATTGGGCACTGGGCTTCGCAAATGGTCAGTCCTCTGGCGGTTCAAGGGGTGGCTCTTACGAACGAGATGCAAGCCGTTCTTTCCGGCACAGGCTTAATGGCCGGTTCTTAATCGCTGTCCTTTCCCCTCTGCCCTTCGGGGTGGAGGGGCTTTTTGGAGGTATAAATGAGAGTAATGCTGGCAACCCCGACTCTGGCCAGAACACCGGCAGTCGAGTATCAAATGGCTGTATTAAGGACGAGTATGCTGTTATCTCAATACGGTCATTCACTCGACTGTTCGTTTGTCGGTGGTGATTGTTTTGTAAGCAAGGCAAGAAATGGTCTTATCCAGACCTTTATTGAGACATGGACTACGGATCATCCTGATGATGTTTTGGTATTCATGGATGATGACCAAGGATGGGAAGAAGCGGCCTTTCTAAGAATCATTCAAGACCCGCACGAATTTATTGCTGTCTGCATACCGAAAAAGACAGACCCGGAAACATTCAACAATGTCATTCTTGATTACAACGACAAGGGTGAATGCTATGTTGATAATGGGTTATTGCGTGCTTCTCAGATAGGCTCAGGTTTCATAGCATTGAAAAGATCGGCAATTGAAAAGATGATTAAAGCATTCCCTGACCAGTATTCTCCGGGTGATGGCGGGCCTCATGGGCTTCACTACAACCTATTCGAGAATATGGTTATCAAACCAGAAGTAGGTAAAGGGATAGGCCAGTTCTGGGGTGAGGATTTGATCTTCTGTAAGAAGTGGTGCTCTATTGGTGAGCATATCTGGATCGACCCAAATGTGACCATGACGCATATCGGACGCAAGACATGGGTAGGGAACTTTATGACCTATCTGCAAAAGAACGCTACGGTAAAACTCAGCGACCCAGAACCCGCTCCGATACCGGAAACTCTTGAATCCATTTTGAGGATTGCAGCATGATTATCGCATTGAAAAGCGAGGAACACGGAACGCATATTTGCTATTCCGATGCCGAGGCAAAGGAACTGGAGAAGGCGGGCTGGAAACGCGATTTACCGTTATCTGATACGTTGGCCGGCATCGTTCCCTCACCGCCAACCGAGATCAAGCGCGGCCCCGGACGCCCGCGAAAGGATGAGGCTGCGTAATGGCGACCGCCAGCGGCATGATTCTGACTGCCCTGATTTCGATCGGTGAGAAACAGATCGGGGAGACGCTATCGACCGCTGAAGAGACGCACTACCTGTCGAAACTGAATTCGATGCTCGAGTCATGGTCGATAGATCGGCTCATGTGCTATCAGATCGTTCAGGAGTCCTTGGCACTTACGGCCAGCACGGGTAGTTACACCATAGGCAGCGGTGGTGCGTTCAACACGACGCGCCCGACCAAGATTGTCGATCCGTGTTTCATTCGTGATAGCAGTAACTACGATTCTCCGCTTGAGATCATCAACGCCGAAGCCTACGGGCGCATCGTGAGCAAGACCGTTGACGGCACCTATCCGAGCTACCTGTTTTACAACACGGCTTTTGTAAGCTCGCTTGGCACGATATTTCTGTACCCTGAACCGGCTGCATCGCTTACCTTGTTCATCAATTCATGGAGGCAACTCGCTCAATTCTCAGCCATTGGCGATACGATGGTATTGCCGCCCGGTTATCAACTGGCGATTGAGTCGAACTTCGCTATTCACGCAGCGCCAGGACTGACCAACGTATCGCCTGAACTGCTGTCTGTCGCCAAGGAATCGAAGGCTGCGATTAAGCGGCTGAATGCGCCAGATCCGATCATGAAATTGGATGCGGGCGTTGTGCGCGGTAGACGCGCTTCTATTTTAACGGGACCATGACATGGCTGATGCAAAAATCACCGCTCTTTCTGCGTTAACTTCCGCGCAGGTGAGCTATACGCAGGATGTGTTTGCAGTTGTATCGCTGTCATCGACGGCGACGCGGAAGATTCTTGTGCAGGAGGCGGCGGGCGTTCTAGGATGCCGCGCCGAAGTCATCGCGGTTGCGCTCGGCAATGAGGTTACTCCGATTACCGCGACTGCTGCTGCCGTGGTTACGTTCAGGATGCCTTATGCCTTCACGGTGAGTCAGGTGAAGGCATCACTGACGAACGCATCCTCAAGCGGAACGCCTACATTCGATATCAACGAAAGCGGGACGACCATTCTATCGACGAAGCTTACGATAGACGCAACCGAGTTGACGAGCGCGACGGCTGCTGTACCTGCCGTGATTTCTGACGCTAACCTTGCTGCGGACGCGCCGATTACTATAGACATAGATGTTACGGGAGTTTCAGCAGCAGGAGCCAAGGTATATTTGATCGGCAAGCAGGTCGCGTAGTGTTACTCATCAATCAGTTTATCGGCAACGACACGCTGATAAGCGCGATTCGCAGCTTGGGCCTGACCGCCAATCTGAAACTATGCCTCGACGCTGCTGACCCTGCCAGCTATACGAGCGGGCAGTCGTGGCTGGATACCTCTGGCAACGGCTACGATTTTTTTCTAGGCGCTGATGGTAGCGCGACTGCATCTGATCCTACGTTTGTTGGCCCTGTTGGCTCGCAGGGTGCTTACTGGTCATTCGACGGCAACAATTATTTCACCTACGACACGACGAACGAAACGTGGATGCAGAATTTGCACAAGAACAATGCGGTATTAACAATAGTGGGGTTCTACAGACAGGCTTCCCAAACCACAGACAGGATGCAGTTTCTCGGGGATACCGGATCAGGTGGAACTGGTATCGAATTTTATATAGCTTCTTCAGCAAAACTAACGTGTAATGTCAGAAACGGAGCTTCAGAAGAACTTTCAGCAACATCAGATTCCGCATTAGGTTTATCCGCTTGGCATATGGTAGGAATTTCATTGACAGAGGCTACGGGTGTTGGTGGCGGATTTCTGTATGTTGATGGAGATTATGCGCAAGTTGGGGCGAGCAATACGTTCAATGCAACTTATGCAAGTCCTTCTTCTGGAAACGCTCTATCCACTATGCAACTTGCGGCATTAGGTGGTTCAGCACTTCCATCCGCTTCTGGCCAACGCCTCGCCTGCCTAGCCGTATGGTCAAGCGCACTGACCAAGGCGAACCTAGATTCTGTGTGGGCCGCGATGCGCGGAAGGTTCGGGCTGTGATATGCCGACCGTCAGGCTACCATTAGTCGGAGTCGCAAATCCGCGCAGCATTGACGGGCAGGCCACGGTTGCCGCAGGCTATGACCAGCGGTTTGTAAACGTCATATTCGATGCGATAAAGAATCCGATCACCGGCAAGACCACGCTGTATATCGAGAAGCGGCCCGGATGGGTCACATCACAACTCGTCGAAGCAGGCTCCCCCTCCACCGGGTTAATCAAAACCGACATTCTAGGCCGCGTTGTATCGGCTTTTGGCGAAACGAACTCCACGATCTACGATTCGCAGACTAGCGTAGGCGCTATTACAGGACGTGCAATACACTTCCTCGAAACCATACTCGGAACCACAGGCTATGTGCTGATTCGGAGCAGTGACGGGACAGGTTGGTACTACGCATCGGATGCGGCAACGCAACTCACCTACACCGGGAAAGTAACCTCCGGTGGCGTGCAGGTGGACGCCATAGCGAGCACGGCTGGGATGTATCATGGACAGGCCGTAACGAGCGCGAATATGGCGGGCGGCAGCAGGGTCAGCACAGTCATATCGACCAGTCAGATAAATCTCACGCTGGCCGCAACCGGCTCGGCAACCGAAGCAATCACCAAGACGCCGATAGCGAAAATACTATCTGCTAACTTCGTTGCAACCGGCACGAACAAGTCTGCATTCAACGAAATGGACGGGTTCATTTTCTACTGCACAGAGGATGGTTATCTCTATAATTCAGACCTGAACTCCATCCACGTTTTCGAGGCATCGAATAAAATAGCGGTGAACATGGCCCCCGACCTGCCGATCACTGTCGCGCGTCATAAAAACTGGATCATCGTATTCGGCAATAGTTCAACGGAGTTCTTCTACAATGCAGGTAACGCCGCTGGCAGTCCGCTGAATAGGTCGGCGCAATACTTCAAGCGCGTAGGCAGCCAGAATCAGCGCAGCGTTGTCGGGCTGGAAGATGATATCTATTTCGTATCCTCTTCGCGTGACGGTGATACCAAGGTCGAGCGTCTGCGCGGCATGGGGCTTGAAAAGATATCGACAGCGGCCACAGACAAGATCATAGGCACAGCGAATGCGACTGGCTCAAATATATACGCCAACGCATTCAATCTCGGCGGGTACTCATACCTGACATTGAGCTTGGTTTCTGCGGAAGAGGAAAGCCTGCTCAAGCTGGAGGACGACTTTTACGTACTGCAGGAAAACGGCGACCAGATAATACTAGAATTCTCGGCCTCGACTCCGACGAACCTCTCTCGGCTGTTGGTCTGCAACATCACACTAAATATCTGGTGCGAATGGACTGGAACTCTGGCGACTTTCGTTAAGGGGCCGGGTGCAGGGTCGGTCAACAACATCATCGCAACCAGCCGCATCGACACGTCCGGAAAGATATACAGCATTAACCCATCCGCAGATGCAGAAGTTTATGCGGACGATGGCGCTCCCTATTCGATGATTATCCAGACCTCTAAACTGGATTTTGGAACGGATAGAAAAATATTCATTCAGTCCATTACCCTGAACGGCGATGTTCAGGATTCAGGAACGGCGCTGCTGGAAGCATCTGATGATGATTATCGAACGTGGAAAACGATGGGCACTTTTGATCTGACGCAGAAAGTGCAGAACATCACGCGCTGCGGGAGCTATAAAGGCGCTGGCGGCAGAGCCTTCAAACTCACGCATACGGCTAATGCTGCGTTTCGTGCCCAGTCGCTCGATATCACCTACACGGTTGGCGTATGAGCGTTCAGGACTTCCCGCCCGTGCCCCCTGTAGACTCGCCGGATTTCCATCCGTGGCTTGAGGCGCTAAGGCTGCGCGTCTGTATTGATGATCTTCTTTCTTTGGCATCTCCGGCGCTTGGCGATGAATTCGCGGTATTCGATGTGTCGGCTGATGCGACAAGGAAGGTAACATTTACCGCGCTACAATCGTTAATTGTTACTGGAGGGATCACGCTCGGCACCGTAACCGCAACGACTTCCGGAACGACGAAAGACATCACAGGAATTGCGTCTGGCACGAAACGCATTATCATCCTTTTCAATGGTAGTTCGCATAATGGAACGTCGAATTGGTTGGTACGGATTGGTGACTCAGGCGGAATCGATGCGACAGGTTATTTATCTGTCGTGGCCGGGATTGGGGCAGCAGGAGCGGTCATAGGTAATGTTACCTCTACGACTGGCTTTCTTATCACTTCACAAATAGCGGCTGGCAATACGATTAGGGGAGTCGTGATGTTGTGCTTGGAAGATTCAGCAAACTTTACCTGGGTGCAATCTGGCTTGATCGGAAGTTCGGAGCCAGCAATTCATATGAGTGCTGGACGCAATACATTGGCTTCAGAGTTAACGCAGATTAGAATCACATCCGTTACTCCGAATACGATGGATGCAGGCGAGTTCAACACGACTACTGAGTAGCTAAAATGGACATTGAAACTATCAACATCAAGACTGGCGAGCGGACATGGCGAGATTACACGCCGGAGGAACTCACTGAGATCATCGCGCGCAATGCCTCCTATGCCGCCGAGAACCCTCCGAAGCCGCCAAAGTTGACGGTAGAGGGTTTGGCGAACATGCTCGAAATAGCGGGCGTGTTGACTAAAGAACAGATTGACCGGGCGAAAAAGTGATACGCTAAAGGGACAAGGAGCACGATATGGCTATTGACTTCGATGCACTGAATGCTTGGGCAAATTCATACCAGAATGGCCCAGACCAGAACTGGTACAGCACGCTGATCGGCGGCGAGCAATTCGGCGACCCATCTAAATTGAGCACCTTTACCGGCGGAGATGTCAATTACAGGTATCTGCCGGGGGGGGCGCAAACCCCAGAATATGCGCGCACTGCCGGCATATCAGAACAGGAAGCTCAGAATAGATTGTATGGCGTAGGTAGCGAAATCACACCCTGGGCCGGCCCGACAAACGACCCGAATTATAGGAGCGGCGCATTTGCCAAACTGGGAGATCTAAGCACCATCGCGCCAACCAATATCCAGACGGATAAAGGGATGGATTTTTGGACATGGGCGGGGTTGCTGGCTGCTGGATTGGGCGGAGGAGCGTTGGCAGCAGGGGCGGCTGGAGCCGCTGCTGGCGGCGGGGCTGGTTTTGGTGCTTATGATGCTGGCGCTTATGGTGCTTACGGTGGCCTTGATGCTACTGGTGGCATTCTGGCAGGTGGCACGGCAGGAGGTGGAACCGGCTTCGGGGTAGGGGATGCCGCCACGGTTGATGCCTTTGGTGGCCCCCTAGCCTCACCTGGCGTCGGGCAGGGGCCACTAGCATCACTGCAAAACGCGTTGCAGCAGGCCGGTATGAGTCCAACTCAGGCATCGAGTCTGGCGCAGGCGTTTGGCAGTGGCAGTCTTCCGCCCGGTTCTACGAGTGCCATATCAAGGCTCTTGAGCGGCGATGCTTCGCCGTCCGATTACGCGCAATTGGCCGGAACGGTCGGCAGCACGGCGCTCGGTTACTTGGAATCAGAACGGAAGGCAGATGCGCTATCCGGCGTTTCGGACAAGTATCTTGCACTCGGGGCACCATACCGAGGCAAGCTCGCGGCATCCTACGCGCCCGGATTCTCGATGGAAAAAGAACCGGGATATACAAATGCCATCGACCAGACGATGAATAGTTACCTGCGTAAAGCGTCTACCGGCGGCAACCCGTTCATGAATCCCGGCGTTTCGATGGAAGCGAACAAATACGTGACTGCCGGGACGGCATTGCCGGCGCTTCAAAACTACCGCTCACAGCTTGGATCATTCGGGCAACTTGGAACGAATGTTGCTGGGACGGCCGACCTGAGCGGAGCCAACAACGCCGGCAGCGGCTACGGTGCTTTGGGCTTCGGCCTCGGTGAACTTACGCAACCCACGACATCGACGCTGGAACAATTGCTGAAAAAATACGTGGGCAGCGGGGGCCGTGAATTCGCCTCGTATGAACCTAACTTTGCATTCGCATAGGAGCCGATGATGCCACTACCAGACGCAATTCAGGGCTATCTCGCTTCCCGGCAACTGGGAATGCAACGCCAGCGCGGCGAACTCCAGCAGGCGCAGGTCGGCATGGGGATGCTTGCGCAGATTCAGAAGCAGCAGCGGGATCAGGAACTACGCGGCGCATTGGCGAGCGGGGATATGGATGCGGTGGCCAAGATTAATCCGCAGATGGCCGGTATATTGGCACAGCTTCAAAAGCATAAGCTGGATACTGCGAATGCTCAAAAATTGGCGGATTTCGATGCTAATCTTGGACAATTTGGAACACCAGCAACGCCAGCGACGTCGGGAGTTGAGAGTGTTGCATTTGAAGGCGGTCGTGGCCCGGATCAACCTGCACGATCCGGAACCTTCGATATCAGAGCCGCGCTTGAAGCGAAGGTCAGGGCTGGATTACTTGATCCATTGGCTTACCAAAAAGAACTCGATTCCATGAATAAGCCGGTGGCAGTCGGACGCGGTGGTCTTGCTGCACGCGATGCGTCTGGTAATTACCAGCAGGTAATGGCTCCGCCTCCGGCGACTGCAACGCAATCTCCATTGGGACGATTACTTGCGGAAAGGGCTGCGTTGCAACCTGGCGACCCAAATTTGCCGAGTTATGACACAGCGGTTACTCATGCAATCAATCCGCAGGCACAAAGGATCATTATTCCGCCGCAGCCTAGAAATTTACAACTAACAACTGACGCAGAAGGCAATCAGCTTATCGTAAACCCTGACGGGACTACGAGACCACTAACAACTGGTGAAGGTGTTGGAGTAAGAAAGCCCGTGCTAGCGGACAAGCCAATGACTGAGTTTCAGGGAAAGGCAGCATTGTATGGCACTCGGGCGGCGCAATCAGATAAAGTTCTAAAAACTTTAGAGAATAAGATTTCGACTGCCGGGCTGTCTGCTGCACAAACTATGGGAACTGCTGGAAATCTCCTCATGAGTTCAGAGCAGCGCAGAGTTAATCAGGCGCAGAGAGATTTCGTAAATGCTGTATTGCGTCAAGAATCAGGGGCGGTTATTTCTGATGCAGAGTTTGAGAATGCGAAGAAACAATACTTTCCGAGTACTGGCGACGACGCGAACACAATCAATCAAAAACGTGCAAATCGACAATTGGCGATTCAAGGCTTCGCGCGCATGTCAGGGCCAAAAGGCGCTGCGGAAATAAAGTCAATTATTGAAAATCCATTGCTTCCTGGGCAACAGCCACAGAGACGCGCCAGCGATTCGGCGCAAGTACTAAAGTTCGACGCGCAAGGGAATCCAATAAATCCATGAGTGAAATCTTGTTTGTCATCATCGTAGTATTTGTTCTTCTAGCGTGGATGGAATCAAATCCATGAGAGCAGAACTCGCTGATGGTCGTATCCTTGAGTTTCCTGACGGAACTGCACCGGAAGTCGTGCAGGCTACCGTCAAGAAAGTATTGGGATCTGAACCGCAGCCAATGGCGCGCGCTGAACCGACCGCGACTGAGCGTTACCGCGCGACGACTGGCGGTTTGAATCGAGGCGTTGCTGGACTGGTCGGGCTGCCAGTAGATACTGCCGAAAACGTTATGAACCTTGGATTGGCTGGAGTCGGCACGCTTGCAACCGCGTTGGGGAAACCAGACCTAGCGCCGAGTTTAGTTCGTGGAACTCCGGGCGGCTCTGAATCAATAGCAAGACTGATGGAACGCGGCGGCATTACGACAACCAATCCTCGGCCAGATGACCCAGCAAGCCGAATGCTGAACACTGGCGGCATGATAGCGGGCGGCTCAATGTTTCCGGGCGCTGGCGTAAAAAGCACGCTCGCCGCTGCTGCTGGAGGTGCATTAGCTGGTGAGATTGATCCTAGATTAACTGCGCTCGGTGCTATGGCACCAACGGCGGCAGGCACAGCGGTTGCTGGCATGAAGAACGCCATTGCAGCAAAGACAGCGCCTACGGTTGAAACATTCCGGCAAGCCGGAACGATGCCATCTGTTGGGCAGGCAATGGATAACGTATTCCTGCATGGCCTTGAAAACTTGGCGGCTAAGTTCCCCGGTGGGGCTGGCGTCATGCAGAAGTTCATCGAGTTTCAGCAAAAGAGCATCGGCGCAACTGCTAGAACTGGCGTTTCAACTGAGGCGGCTGGCCGCGCTATCGAGAAAGGCGTTACCGGAGAAGGCGGGTTCATTGATAGAACAAAGACAGTATGGAACATGCTTGATGATGCGGTCGCAGCGAAGATTCCTAAAGGTGCAGCATTCCAGCCTGCAAATACCATGCAGGCGTTGGACGATTTGACCCGCCCAGTAGTCGGAGCGGAGAAAACAACCGGCGCATTGGTAAATCCGAAGCTCGCAGAAATGAAAGCTAATTTAGCGCAAGATTTACAGGCCAATAATGGAAGCGTCCCGTTTGAAGCCATGCGCTCGCTTCGATCAAAGGTCGGTTCGATGCTTGACGAATCAATTGTATCAGGCATACCAGGCGGCGAACTCAAGAAAGTCTACGGCGCTCTATCCAAAGACCTAGAGGCCGCAGCAACACAAGCTGGTGCCGGGAATGAGTTTGCGCGCCAGAATAACTACTATCGCGCCCGCATGGGCCGCATTGAAAATGTGCTTGAGCGCGTAATCGGAAAGGGAAGCCAGCCGGAAGATATATTCAAACGGTTCAATCCTACCGATCCGGATCAGGCGAACAAAGTACGTGCGGTGCTGCGAAGCCTTGAACCGGCTGAACGCAAAATAGTTTCCGAGGCAGTTGTGAACAGGCTTGGCAGAGCAACGCCCGGAAAGCAAAACGAGTTCGGAGAAATCTTCTCATCTGAAACATTCCTAACAAACTGGAATAAACTTTCCGTTGGCGCAAAATCACAGTTGTTTCCTGACCCGCCATTGCGAGAGAATGTTGATAAGATTTCAAAAGCCGCATCTGCAATCAGAACCGGGAAGGGGATATACGCTAACCCGTCAGGAACAGCCGGATCGTTTGCTGCGTATAGCGTATATCTTTCCCCTCTTGCATCCATTGCTTCCGGAAGCTTGGCACCAATTACCGCTGCTGGTTTAGCGTCTGGATCAGCGTATGTCGGGGCGAAAATGATGACGAACCCGAAAGTTGTGGAATGGCTGGCAACTCCTGTAAAGCCATCCAGCCCGCAGGCTGCGGCGCATCTTGCTCGGCTTGGAGTTATTTATAACAACACTAAAGACGAAGCATTGAAGGGCGAGTTAGCGCAATTCGTGCAATCCGCACAGCAGCAACCCCCTCCCTGACGCCCTGCCGCCATGACCGAACGCCGAAAACGTTATGTGATCCCGCCGCCGATTTCCTCTAAGAGTTTGGAGGACATTGCCGAGTCCATCAAGATAATTCAGGCGCGTATAAAATGCCTGCACGATTCGTTTGCTGGATACGAGCCGATGCTGAAACAATCGCTGATGAATCAGAAATTTTGGGAGCGGGTGAGAGAGCACATGGCCGCCGGGACTGCGCAGAGCGTTGTCTGGGCTGTCGTGGTCGGCTTCTTCGCAATGGTTGGCTATTCGATACACCAATACATCACCAATTTTGTGAAGTGAAATGAACGACATCATCAAATCCGTGTTGGCGAACGCGGACGCGTTCCGGTGGCTCTTTTTCATTGCGCTACTGTGGGTGTTTTATCGTTGGATGCAGGGGGAGAATGGAATTGAGTGGAGAGACTTTATCTCGGCGCGTGGGGCTGATGGGCAGTTCCACGGCGACACAAACAAACTCGGGCAATGCACTGGCATCGTAATTGGCTCATGGTCTTTGATACTGGTATCTGCCAACGCAAAGTCCGATTTCATAGGATTCGCTGCCGTGCTGGGCGCTTATTTTGCCTTCGTCGGATGCGTGGCCGGATATGCTGCCTACCTTAGAAGCAAGGCGACCACGATGCAAACAACCGTTACCACGGAACCAGCTGACCCGCCCATGAAGACCACGACAAAAACGGTTGAGCCAGTCACCGAAAAGAAAGGGGCGAAGAAGTGAAATGCTCGGACGAAGGACTGCGTTTTATCATGGAATTCGAGGGCTGCGTGCTGGCCGCCTATCCGGATCCGGCGACCGGCGGCGAACCGTGGACGATCGGCGTGGGGCATACTGGCGGCGTCCAGCCTGGGGACACCTGCACCGAGGAACAGGCCCTTGCGTGGTTACGGGACGATGCAGGAACGGCGGAGCGCTGCGTAAACGCCTCGGTCAAGGGTCAGTTGACCCAGCAGATTAACCAGGTTCAGGACACCAAGGCCCGTACAGCCTTCCAGATGGCCATCAACTCGGTTGACCACTG
>JAUSEB010000072.1 GCA_030650495.1 Armatimonadota bacterium
CCAACGTTGCGGGACGGGATGATTGCCTTAGTAAAGCCTAGCCTTGCGGCCTCGCGCAGCCGTTTCTCCGCCTGGCTGACGGCGCGGATTTCTCCCGCAAGGCCAATTTCACCTAGAATTATTGCCTTGGGATCGACCGCCATTTCGCGGAAATTGGAGGCGACGGCAACCGCGATTGCCAGGTCGATTGCAGGTTCGGTTATGCGAACGCCGCCCGCGACGTTGACGTACACGTCCTGATTTGCAAGGTTGAACCCGACGCGCTTTTCCAGCACGGCAAGTATCATAAGAGTTCTATTGGAATCGACTCCGGTGGACATTCTGCGAGGTCCGGCGAAGTGCGACGGCGCGACCAGCGACTGGATTTCCACCAATAGAGGCCGTGTGCCTTCGACGGTTGAAGTGACAACAGAACCGGCGCCATGTTGCGGACGCTCCGAAAGCAGGATTTCCGACGGATTCGGCACTTCGATCAAGCCTTCCTCGCGCATTTCGAAAATGCCGAGTTCGTCCGTGGAGCCAAATCTATTCTTGACCGCCCGCAGGATACGATATGTCTGATGCCTGTCGCCCTCGAAATATAAGACGGTATCGACCATGTGCTCCAACACCCGTGGTCCGGCAAGCGCGCCTTCCTTGGTAACATGCCCGACTATGAAAATGGGAATACCGCTGGTCTTTGCTATTCGGGCGAGGACGGCGGTGCAGTTGCGAACCTGGCTGACGGTCCCGGGCGCGGAGACGAACTCCGAATGATACATCGCCTGTATGGAGTCGATGATTATGAAAGACGGCTTGACCGATTGCACGTAACTTTCGACGGCCATGATGTCGGTTTCCGTCGCAAGAAGGAGATCGTCGGATGAGACGCCGAGACGGTCGCCGCGCAGCTTTATCTGCTCGACCGACTCCTCGCCGGAAACGTAAAGCGTCTTGCCGAAGTCGCGGCTTAGATTGTTGGCGACTTGAATGAGTAGAGTCGATTTGCCGATGCCGGGATCGCCGCCGATTAGGACGAGCGAGCCGCCGACCACTCCGCCGCCAAGAACGCGGTCGAATTCTTTTATTTGCGTATTCGTTCGTCCCTCCGCGCCGGATTTGACGCTGGTGATGGACATCGGAGGATTATATGTGGAGACGACATCGCGGGCGCCGCGTTCAGACTTTGACGCCACTACTTCCTCCACCAGGGAAGCCCACTGGTCGCAGTCGGGACACCGTCCCAGCCACTTGGGGGATTCATATCCGCAGTTTTGGCAGACGAATTTGGTTACTAGTTTAGCCATTGCTTATGGTTAATTCTAGCGCTTTGCAGGCTGGCATTCAAGCGAGCCGGCGGAAAGAGAAGCTATCAGCTATCAGCTATCAGCTGTCAGCTGATAGCTTTCTTCCCATCCAGGGAACTTGACTGAGCCTTGCTCAACGTATAGCATATAGACTATGTCCACACAGAAGACAGTAGCAAAGGCTGCCGGGTTGATGATGGCGGCTATATTCTTGAGCCGGGTGCTTGGTTTGATCCGGGAAATGGTGATAGGCCACCAGTTTGGCATGAGCAACGCGGTAGGCGCTTACGTCGCCGCGTTTCGATTGCCCGACTTTTTGTACTTCTTCCTCTCCAGCGGAGCGTTGAGCAGCGCGTTCATACCAGTATTCGCTCAATATTTGGCTGATAAAAAGGAAAAGGACGCCTGGCAAATCTTCAGCGCTATCGCCTGCTTTATGGGCATCTGCCTCAGCGCCGCCGTAATTCTCGCTGAGATTTTCACCCGGCCGCTGGTTATCGCTCTCGCGGCCCCCGGTTTCAGCCCGGAGTGGCTGGACAAGACGGTCTCTCTGACCCGCATCGTGCTCCCGGCTCAACTGCTATTCTTTCTCGGCGGGCTGATGATGGGCACACTGGAAGCCAGACAGCGTTTTACTGCCAGGGCTTTGGGACCGGTCATATACAACATCGGGATCATATTCGGCGGTGTCGTATTGGCCCGCTGGCTGCACATCGCGGGGCTTTGCTGGGGCGCTTTAATAGGCGCATTCGCAGGCAATATAGTGATGACCTACTTCAGCCTCCGCAAGGCAGGCTATAGCTTTATACCTAATTTGAATTTGCGACATCCGGGGGTCGTCCAGGTCGGCAAATTGGCGCTGCCCGTCATGCTCGGCCTGTCGCTGCCGCAGATTGACGTTATGATAAACGGCTGGTTCGCCTCGTTTATTGGAGAGCAAGCGGTCGCTGCTCTCAATTACGGAAACAGGCTTATGCAATTGCCGTTGGGCGTGTTCGCGCAAGCCGGAGCCGTGGCGTTTTTCCCGACGCTCATAGCACATGCCAATAAAAAAGAAATGCCGGAATTCCGAGCAAGCCTGAACCTTGCGATGCGGGGAATACTGTTCCTGACCATCCCGGCGTCAGTGTTTATAATTGTCCTTGCAACGCCGATCGTGCGGACCGTTTACCAGAGCGGCAAGTTCACCGCCGACGACGCGCCTATTGCCTCAGCGGCTTTGCTTTTCTATTCGGCGGGCATATTCGCCTGGGCGGGACAGGCGGTTATCTCGCGCGGATTCTACGCATTACAGGAAACCCGCGTAGTTGTCATAACCGGTTCGATAGTCACCGCCATCTTCATACCGATGAACTATTTTCTGATGAAGGCTATGGGCATCAGCGGGCTGGCGTTGTCCACTTCAATAGCCGCCACACTGCACATGTTCGCGTTGATGATTTTGTTGCGTAAACGAACCGAGGGGCTTGGAACTAAACGGCTGGCAATATCCGTTGGCAAGGTATGTCTTGCTTCCGCCGTTCTGGGGGCTGTCTGCTGGTTCGCTAAATCAAGCATAGCAGGCTACGCCGACATAACCACTAAGTCAGGAGCCATGAAGGTTGTCGGCGTTGCATTCGTCCCCAGTATTGTTGTTTATCTTGCTGTAACATGGCTATTGCGATCCGAGGAGATTGGGTTCTTCAAGACGATGCTGCGAAGCCGGTTGAAGCGCAAAGAAGATGCAATGGAGTTGAGTGAGTTGTAAAAGTCGAGGGAGAGTTTCCATACTTCGGCTCGTTCTTTGGAGCCGAAGTCGAGAAGTAGCATAAGTTGGCTTCGGCTTCAAAATACAAGCCGAAGCATCTTATAGCCGATAGCTGTCAGCTATTCTGCGCTCGTATCTTTATACAAAGCTTCTCAAAATCGCAAATCGGGCAGATGTCTTTCTCCGTTGGTTCAAACTCTGTATCTTCGCTGATTGCCAATATCTCCCCGGCTACTGCCCTGACGTCGTTTTCGACCGCCGCCAGTTCCTCAGCAGTCATCTCGACCGTCGCCTTGACTCCAGTTCGCAGGCATAGGATAGAAGCGGTGACGCGGTCGTTGGGATACTGTGATTTGGTAAGAAGTTGGTAGATACTCATTGCCAGATCGTGCCTTACTTCGTCTTCAGTAACATCTTCCCGGCCACTCTTATAATCGATGATCTCTAGTGTACCGTCAGTATGCTGGTCGAGCCTGTCGATCCGCCCCAATAGAACGAATTCCCCCATATCCTGCCGCAACTGCCGCTCGGTAAAGATAGTTACCGTTCCCGGAACCGGCGGGGCTGAATAGTATTCCTCCAGCATCTTGACGCCTTCCGTCAGGCTTTCCTGTTCCTCCGCCACAGATTCATAACCGATTGCGACCCACGTCTCGCGCAAATGATCCGCAAGTTGCTCAACGGTCTGCGTCTCCCCCGCTCCGTGCTCGTGGAAAGTCTGCAGCGCCCGATGCATAGACGCGCCAAAGCTGTGACCGGCTTTGGGCTTATAGTAGAACCTCCCGATTTTGGTGATGTACATATACTTATACATCAGCGGGCAGGCAAGATAGGTTGCGATTTTCGTCGGACTGAGAACCAGCTTGCGCGGATTACTCTCCCGTCGCGGTTTGATTAACATTGAAGATGCGACTCCATTCATTTCTGTTGAGAATATTATACACTCGATTTTCCCGCAGTGAGTTCGAAAAAGCAGATTTCTCACTTCGTTCGAAATGACGGGCTACCGAAGTCTGAACTATTACCCTTGACCCTTTATTCCCGCGCTGTTAGTATCGTGTAGATATACTGCATTTATCGGAGGAACAATGCGTTTCATAAAACTACCTCTTTACCTTCTGTGCCTTATGGCTTTTGCCGCAGCATTTGTGACACCCGCTTTAGGAGGAAATAGCGCCAAAATGATCTGGAAGAACAAGCTCTTAAATATCAAGATTGATACGGAAACCGGAAAAGCGACTCTTACCAATCTCGCGTCAAAGAAGGATTTGTCAATTTCGCTTTGCAGCCCAAAGCTGGACTTCGATAAGATTCAGATAGCAGGCGGCGCAATTCCGGCGCAGCTTGTGCGCACTGACACACCCGATGGCCCACGCTGGACGGGAGCCTTTGCGCCGGTCAATGTCGCTGAAGGCAAGATGGAAATGTCAGTCTGGCTGCAGGCTTATAAAGACAAGCCTTATGTCAAAAAAGGCTACGAACTCAAAATAAACGGTATTAAGAGCAAATTGCCGTTCAAAGAGATAGAGATGGACAGGGTGGATTTGAGCGCATTGTCTCCGAGTTTCAGGTCGCGCGGCGACCAGAGCGCGCCGATACTCTGCGATTCGTTCTTTATGGGAGTGGAGTTCCCCATTTCCGCAGCCAAGATGGAAAAGAAGCAGGCTGTATTGGCAAGTAGACCGGGCATATTCCTTGAGCCAGGGCAGACCTTTAAGAGCAGGGATGTCATCTACTCCGTCACCGAGCCGGATTATGCGGCGAAATCATTCAGGCAGTATGTCCAGGAGTTCCGCGCCCAGCCGGCGGACATCTTCTTCGGCTACAACAACTGGTGGACGACTCCGATTCACCAGAATAATAAGATGATGGTCGATCTCGCCAAAATCGTTAAAGCCAACCTTTACGACAAATACGGAGTTTCGCCGGATGTCTTCACGCTCGACCTCGGCTGGTCCGACCGCGAAGGCATTTGGTCGATTGATAAAGAGAAGTTCCCGAACGGCTTTGTAGAAATCAAGGAAGTCTTGAAAAGCATGGGAACTGATCTAGGCTTCTGGGTGTCGCCGTGCAGCGCATATCCCGAAGGGCTGGACAATGTTTGGGCCGAGAAGGCGGGATATGAGGTCTTCGATGTCGGCGGGCGATGCGTTTATTACACCTGCATGGCAGGCAAGAAGTATAGCGCTGAGTTCATCAAGAACTCAGTGGACATCGTGTCCGATTATAAGGTCAAACATATCAAGTTCGACGCTTACGCCTACCACTGCCCGTCCACCGAGCACGGCCACCTCCCGGATGACTACTCCTCCGAGCCAGTAGCCCAAAGAATAATCGATCTATATGAAGCGGTGCGGAAGGCCCAGCCGGATATAAGGTTGAATCCCCTCTCCATTGGCCCCGCTGGAAGCCCCTGGTGGCTGAAATATGTGAACTTCATGGCCGGCTCCCAGGGGGATGATTACCCGTTCGGAAGAGGAGCCGCTCCCATCTTGCGCGACAGCTACACGACCGCGAGAGAGTATTACACGCTGAAATCCGCGACCGACCCGCTGGTCCCGATGGACTGCAAAGAAGTATTCGGCGTCATAAACCAGACCAAAGAACCACTGTTCAACGATGCGGTCGATGTCCTAATGAGAGGCCACCAGTTCATCACTCTTTACCTGCATCCCAACAAAACCACATCAGATGACTGGAAGTTCGTTTCTCAGATCATCAAATACGGCCGGGCGAATAAGGACATCTTGCGCAATACGACGGTCATATTCCCCGAAAGCTGGCGGCAGGCCGACGGTTCATATAAATCCGGCCCGAAGGCGATGAAAGACCCTTACGGATATGTCCACGCGGACGGCAAACGCGCCCTGCTCTATCTGCGCAACCCGTGGATGGCCGAGCAGACGATGAAGGTCAAATTGGACGAATCTAATGGATTTGTCCGAAGCAATTCTGTTTTGAACGCGGTCAGCGTTTACCCGTATACCAAGACCTACGCGACCGGACTGAAATACGGCGATACTATCGAGGTAAAGCTGCAGCCGTATCGCAACGTGCTGATCGAACTCAGCGCGGCAAAGCCAGTAATTCCGAAGCTTGAAACTCCCTCCAAGTTGACCGTGACAAATCCTGACGTCAAGTTGAAGAAGACACAAATTGCCGACTGGAAGCCGGAGTTCGGCCCTGATTGGACCAAGTTCGTCCCATCGCCGGATAGCGGCGCCGGACACGCGGCGCTCAAGTTCACCGTCAACGCCGGGCACGATAAGAATCAGGTAATGGTGTTGGTGGAGACGCCTGAGATGCCGACCTCCGAACCCGCGCTTGCAGCGAAGGTAAACGGAAAAGAGGTGGATTTTGAGGAAATTTCCTCCAAAGATGGCTGGGCCGCCGACTCCGGTTCGCCGCAGGAGCATTGGACATGGCAGATTATCTCCATTCCTAAGGGTAACAGCGATGTGGAACTGAGCTTAGAGATCGCAACAGCGGGAGCGGAACTTTCGGTCTGGCTGTATGGCGAGAGCGCAGTCGCTAACCCTGGGGATTCACCTCTCATACACCCTAACCCAACGGATTGCGAAAGCGCAGCAATACTCCCTCCCACTTTGATGGCCGAGAAGCTGTCTGCTGAAGCCGCAGGAGAGCCTAAGATCGAGAAGATCGACGGCGTTTACCTGGACAGCATGGAGTCTGTCTCATCTCAACAAGGATGGGGCAAACTTGGGGTAAACAAATCCATCACCGGAAAGCGTATAGCAATCGGCCAGGAGTTATATAAGCGCGGACTCGGTATGCACGCCCAGGCTGAGGCCATTTACAATTTGGATGGTAAGTGGTCTAAATTCACGGCATTTGCCGGACCGAATATATTCGAGCGCGGCTCGATAACTATGTCTGTCATAGTTGACGGCAAGACCGTTTGGGAATCAGGCCTGATGAGACGAGGCGATGACGCGAAGAAAGTAGATGTTGATATTAACGGCGCCAACACCCTGACGCTTATAGTCGGTGACGGCGGCGACGGCCAGACCAACGACGCCGCTGATTGGGCGGATGCAACTCTTCGGCCATAGGTGGAATCAACCACAGATACACACAGATGGACACAGATATGGGAAGAATTGTTGGTTGATGGTTTGTTTAAGCTGTCAGCTGACAGCTTTTTTATCAGCGTTAATCTGCGTTCTTCTCTGAAACAACCTCTCGTGACGGAACCGTCAACCAGCTCAATCTCCCACGCAGTAAATCGCCACGTTGCATGGAGTGTCGTCGCAGAGGGTTCCGACTACGGCGTAGCGGGTTCCTTCCATCGCCATATCTTCTTTGCGGTAGGCGACAACGAGTAATTCGGGTTTCGTCTCTGTGGCGAACTTTGCCGCGCCTTCGACGACATCCCTGGCTCTTGTAGTGCGTTTGCGGACC
>JAUSEB010000115.1 GCA_030650495.1 Armatimonadota bacterium
GAGGGAACCGAATACTTGGTATTCACTCACGACCATGTTGACCATATAATAATAGACGAGTTCGACGGCAATCTCGAAAATGGTATGGAAATTGCCATTACAGCGGGAAACTCCGGTTTCATTCTTTTCGACCAAAACGGCAAGAGGCGCGCCCAATCGTTGATGGGACATGCTCAGGGTTTATGTGCAGGTCGCTACCGCCCGGATTTGCCCGGGAAGCAGTTTCTGGTAGGTTGCTTGTGGGGAAATACCGGCACAAGGTCGCTTTTCAGCGGAAACGGCGAGAAACTTTGGACCATTGAACCCGACGTTACCGGCGCGTATGATAAGAAGCTTCGATGGGCGGCCGGACGTGACGTTTTCCTTGTGAATTCGTCAGTTTCAGCGGCGGGTTTGTATGACGGATATGGGCGCAGGATTATTCCCTTCCCCGAAGCTTCCGAACTAAGCGCCATAGATCGCACATTCTGGGCGCAGGATTTCACCGGAAACGGCCTGGATGACTTTGTAATACAAGGAGAGGACGCTTTATTTATTTACACACAGGGCGATGCAATATAGACCGTACAATAATATTTAGAAGTGACTATAGACGATGCATTGCTACGTGTTTTATAGAAGGTAATTCGGTAGCGTTTGGCTAATGTAAACTTTTACACATGTCTTTATCGGGACAAGGGTGTCCCGCAACAAAGACACAAACAGGCAGCTTCCCTGCCCGTCGCCCATTCCACTGTGGCGGAGGAGCTGCGTAAGGGCTGATTACAATGCAAAATCTTGAGGTGAACTCACTTGGACAATAAAAAGAAAAGCTACTTGTCAGGACCGTCCAGCCAGCCGCTGCTGGGATGTACAGTCGGAGAACTTTTTGACTCAAGTGTCTCCCGATTCCCCGACTTGGAGGCGCTGGTGTCGCGCCACCAGTCCATTAGATACACATACCGCGAGCTCGGACGGGCAGTGGATGAGCTGGCGCGCGCGCTAATGGCCATCGGGATCGAAAAGGGCGACCGCGTTGGAATTTGGTCTCAAAACAACGCGGAGTGGGTTTTGGTTCAGTTTGCCACGGGGAAGATCGGGGCCATTCTTGTCAATATCAATCCCGCCTATCGCATCCCCGAACTGGAATACGCGCTGAAGCAATCGGGAACCAAGGCGTTGATACTGGCGCCTGCCTACCGAACCTCCAATTACGTTGAGATGATGCGCCAGCTTTTACCGGAGATCAAAAACGACCCGAAGGGCGGGGTTCGGTCAGGGCGGCTGCCGGATCTGCGCCTCTTGATCACCATCGGACAAGAAGAACATGCCGGGTTTTTGTCATGGCCGCGGCTTCTTGAGCTCGCGACTGAGGTCACAAAGGAGCAGTCTGAAGAGCGACAGGCGGAACTCGAGTTCGACGATGCAATCAACATCCAGTACACCAGCGGGACCACTGGGCTACCCAAAGGCGCGACACTTTCCCACCACAACATCATCAACAACGGCTACTTCATCGGCGAGGCGATGAGGTTTACCAGCCAGGACCGGCTGTGCATTCCGGTTCCTTTCTACCACTGTTTCGGAATGGTGCTGGGCAACCTGGCCTGCATCACTCACGGATCCGCTATGATCCTCCCAAGCGACAGGTTCGACGCAGAGGCCGTGTTGGAAACGCTGGAAGAGGAAAAATGCACCGCCGTTCACGGTGTTCCGACTATGTTTTCCGCCATTATGGAAAGCCCCGGTTTGAAGAAGCGTAAAACTCCCAAGCTTCGCACGGGGATTATGGCGGGATCGCCGTGCCCCATCGAGCTTATGAAGCAGGTCATCTCCGTTCTGGGCGCGAGTGAGATAACTATCGCTTATGGCATGACCGAAACGTCGCCTGTTTCATTCCAGACGACGGTGGACGACCCGATAGAACTGCGCGTCTCCACCGTGGGCCGCATCCATCCTCACGTCGAAGCCAAGGTGATTAACCCGCTTGGGCGTACTTTGCCGATAGGGCAGCCAGGTGAGCTTTGTACGCGCGGCTACAACGTGATGCTGGGTTATTGGAATGACCCGGGGGGCACGGCTGTGGCCATTGACGCGGCGGGGTGGATGCACACAGGAGACCTGGGCGTTATGGACGAGAACGGATACGTCAACATAGTGGGTCGTATCAAAGATATGGTCTCTCGCGGAGGTGAAAAGGTCTTCCCGTGCGAAGTCGAGGAGGTTCTCTACACCCACCCCGCCATAAGTGAGGTACAGGTGATCGGCGTTCCCGACAAAAAATACGGCGAACAGGTAATGGCCTGGATCAAACTTAAAAACGGGTGTTCGGCCTCGGATGCGGATATTCGGGAGTTTTGCAAGGACAGGATGGCCTACTTCAAGATTCCTAAATACATCAAGTTCGTCACAGAGTTCCCGATGACCATCACTGGCAAGATTCAGAAGTATAAGATGCGGGAAGTCTCCATAGAGGAGCTCGGCCTGCAAGACGCGGCGAGCATCAGGACGGCGTGAGGCGCTTTACAGAGACTTCGGCTTCAAAGAGGGAGTGTTCAAAAAGTCCCATATACCTGTAGCCTAGGGCTTTATGCCCGTCAATTCACGCTCAGGTTGACTGCAATATGACGCCCACAAGGGGCTAGGCTACGGTTTTTGAACACTCCCAAGAACATGCCGAAGCATCTTAAACTATCAGAAGATAGCTATTCCCCTATCTAAACTAAACTCTAAATCTCTAAACTCGAGGGATTGTTATTGCTTTTTACAAGGTATATAATCGCAACAGTTATTTACTATCAGGCGGATGCGTAAGTGAGCTCTATTGGACATATTCTAAAACAGGAACGGGAAGCGCGGGGTGTATCTCTATCAGACGTGCATGCTGCTACCAAAATCACGCTTCAGAATCTGGAGGCGCTGGAGGAAGAGAGATTCGACTCTTTTCCCAATAGGGTCTATACTCGCGCCTTTTTACGCGACTACGCCAACTTTCTGGGACTGGACAGCGGCGCATTGCTTGAACGATATGAGCAGGAATGGGGGTCGCCCAGAAAACCTGAACCGCCGCGAACCAATAATAGTAAATCTGCCGACGGAGCAGCCAGCCTGATAAGAGCTTTTTCGATATTGATCATTCTTGTTATAGTCGGGCTTGCCACTGTTAAGCCTATAACAAAGCTGATGCAGCGCTCGGCAAATCCCAAACAGACGCCTGTCGCGAATGCTGATATTGACACTACTCCCAGGCCAAACAAGCCGGTTGCCTCCGTCGAGGCTTCCAAACCGGATGCTCCATCACAACAGCCCGGCGCGCAACAGGGAGTCAACCTTACCATAACAGCCACGGAAGTCTCTTGGTTGAGGGTGCGCGTTGACGGTAAACAAGTATTTGAAGGCGCGATGCGTCCGAGTCAGCAGATGTCGTGGCAGGGTAAGAAAAACATTGCATATCGCACAGGTAATGCGGGCGGCCTGCGACTCAAGCTAGACGGCAAAGATTTGCCCTCGCTTGGCAAGAGGGGCGCCATTTCAAAAGGATGGTTCACCGCCCCACCAGCGGCGCCAGGCAACAGCCAGTCTCCTCCTCAATCACAACCGATACAGTAATAATCTCTTGCAGCCTTACTCTGCATTATTCACGAATAGAGCTAAATCACCGCTGGCCGTCATCCCGAACCACTACCCGTCATTCCGAACGAAGTGAGGAATCTGCTTTTGGAAGTAGCTGTCAGCTGACAGTTGATAGCTAATTTCTCGACTCCACTTCGCTCAGCTCGAAATGACGTGAATAATCCTGGCTTCTTGCCAAATGTTTAGCGCTGTCGGGGTGCGGGAAGTACATTTGTGTGACAGACGGACTGATGCGCTATGCTGCGTGTCCGTCGTGACACAAATGCATAGATTTGTTTTGCTGTCTTGATTCCGTCCGTCTTTGATAACGCGTTATATTGACTGCTTATTCTCGGTTTGTAGTTAAGGAGAGATTGAGATGGCTGAAGAAAGACGCGAAGAAATTCATGAAGAGGAAGTAGTAGTGGGCGCCAAGGGCGGGGCAATGGCTGCGCCATATCCCGCGGGAGCGCGTCCTTACCTTACTGTTGAGGAGGTAGAGCAAGGCCTTTACCTGAAAGACAGGATAAGATGGGGGCCTGTCTGGGCGGGTCTTGTTATAGCTCTGACAATACAACTGGTCCTGGTCGCTATCGGAATTGCCGTGGGAGTCCAGGGGCTGACCCCGGCTACCGGCGAGGTTTCCGGAACAGCGGCAATGACATTTGGTATATGGATGGCGATCAGCGCGCTCATCGCGCTTTTCCTGGGCGGTCTTGCCGCAGCCCGCTTCGCCGGAATAGCCGGGACACTTAACGGGTTATGGAACGGCGTCGTTCTCTGGGCGCTGACTGTAACCCTGGGGGCATTGGCCGCATCTCTCGGAGCTTCCGGCTTGCTCGGCATGTTCGGGCGGGTGATGCCCCCCACAACTCCTATGGCTGGAATGACCCCGGCTGAGATTCAACAAGCGTTGAACGCGGCTTCACTTGGAGCCACCTGGTTTGTCGTTGGGGCGATTCTTGGGTTGATCGCCGCCGCCATCGGTGGAGCGATTGGAGCCAGGAGGGAAATCGTCGAAACCACGGAAACACAGTGACATAGATATTCCGCAATATGATCGGCCCGGGCGCCTCCGGCCCGGGCTTTTTTTATTTGTACGAATGTAGGGCGCATCCTAAGATGAAGGTAGAAAGATGTCTCTTATCACGAAATGTCTGATTAAGAGAAGAACGCGGATTAACGCTGATAAGCGCAGATTGAAAAGCTGTCAGCTGACAGCTGACAGCTCAAACCAACCAACAACTCTTTCCATTTTCGTGTTTTCCAACTTCCGTGCTTTCGTGATTAAGAATCTTCTCTCGAATTTGGTATGCGCCCCCACAAATAATTCATCTTGACAAACAGAGTTCTATGGCGAACACTGCAATTGAAGGACGTAACGCTCGAACGTCCCTCGAATTGGCCAGCTAAATACTCCTCCAATGGATAGAGGCTCCGACTTCCCCGGTCGGGGCCTCTGTCAATTTGGGGGAAAAGTTGAATGTTTAAGACATCGTTGTTGCCTCATTCAACTTTCAACAATAAATATTAAACCGGCTTCGGCTTCAAAGAACAAGCCGAAGCATAAAACAATAAGCATTAGACCGGCTTCGGCTCCAAAGAACGAGCCGAAGCATATTGCTTATAAGATATATCTGCTGAGGTCTTCGTCTTTGACTATGTCTTCCAAACGCTTGCGGACATATTCGGCGTCAATAACCAGTTTTTTTTCTGGAATATCCGGCGCATCGAATGACACTTCATCGAGCAGCCTTTCCATTATCGTGTGCAGCCGCCGGGCGCCGATATTCTCCATTTGGTTATTCACGCGAGCCGCTATTGAGGCGATCTCATCTACTGCGTCATCAGTGAACCGCATATCCACATCTTCAGTGGCCATTAGCGCGGAGTATTGCTTCACGAGTGCGTTCTTAGGTTCTGTGAGAATCTTCTTGAGATCGGTTTCGGACAGGCTGTCCAGTTCCACGCGAATCGGGAGCCGTCCCTGCAATTCAGGTATCAAGTCGGAAGGCTTGCTGACGTGAAAAGCGCCCGCCGCGATAAATAATATATGGTTCGTGCTGACAGGACCGTATTTGGTGATAATGGTCGATCCTTCTATGATAGGCAGGATGTCCCTCTGAACGCCTTCACGGGACACTTGTGGGCCGCCCTCGCGCTCGCGACCTGCTATCTTGTCCATTTCGTCCACGAATATGATACCGCTTTGCTCGGTGCGCTCGATGGCGTCTCGTACCAACTGGTCTTGGTCGAGCATCTCGCGGGCGGCCTCATCGGTCAGGATTTCGCGAGCCTCCGCTACGGTAACATTCTTCCTCTTATGGCGCTTTGGGAGCATGCTGCCAAGTATTCCGGGCATATCGACTCCCATTTCCTCCATCCCCTGTTGGCTAAAAACCTGAACGAACGGGCTGCTGGTGTCCTCTATGTCTATCTCGATCTTCCGATCATCCAGTTCGCCCGCAAGGAGTTGTTCTCTAAACCGTTCCCTCAAACGCTCTTCCTGCTGTGCGCTGGTGCGAACGTACTCTTCCGACTCCGGTTCTTCTTCCATTCCTTCTTCCGGCTCATTCTCATTTTCTTTACGGGGAAACAAATGGCCGAGCGTCTGTTCCATCGCCTCCATCAACTGCCTGGGCATTCGCTCGCCGCGTCTTCGATGAGACGCCGGAGCCAGTATGTCCAGAATAAGCTCGTTTGCCCTCTCATAGGCTTTTGGACGAATCTCCTCGATGCGCTCGCTCTCGACCATCCTCACGGCGACTTGCACGAGGTCGCGAACCATGGAGTCAACATCGCGGCCTACATAACCGACCTCCGTGAACTTCGTGGCCTCGACTTTTATAAACGGCGCCCCGGCAAGGTTCGCCAAGCGGCGCGCGATCTCGGTTTTGCCTACGCCGGTCGGTCCAATCATCAGGATGTTCTTAGGTATAACCTCTTCTTTAAGATCATCCGAAAGCATCTGCCTTCTGTAGCGGTTGCGCAGGGCAATAGCCACGGCTCGTTTTGCCTTGTCCTGGCCGATTATATATTTATCAAGCTCCTCAACTATTTGTTTTGGAGTCATACTGTCAGCATTGATTTCCATTACTCTCTCCAGCTTTTATTGTAATTCAGAGTTGGTTAGCAATACCCCCCTCAATCCCCCCTTCTAAAGGGGGGAAGTGTTATAGCTCCCCTCCTTACGAAGGAGGGGTTGGGGGAGGTTAAAATCGTAATCACCAAGAGTGATCTCTTACCATTTATAACTCGTCTACTGATATTCTATCGTTGGTATATATGCAAATCTCGGCGGCGACTTCCATCGCGGCCTCAACTATCTCCTTTGCGCCAAGCTCTGTGTGACGCGCCAGAGCCTTTGCGGCGGCCTGCGCGTATGGACCGCCTGAGCCAATCGCCGCGATTCCGTCATCAGGCTCTATCACCTCTCCATTTCCCGAAATCACAAGCAGATATTCAAGATCGGCCACAATCATAAGCGCTTCAAGACGGCGAAGAATACGGTCCGTGCGCCATTCCTTAGCGAATTCGATAACGGCGCGGCGGAGGTTGCCGTGGGATTCTTCCAGCTTGCTCTCGAACTTGCTCGCCAGCGTTTGGGCGTCCGCAACGGAACCGGCGAATCCCATCAAGACTTTATCCTGATATAACCTGCGAATTTTCCTTGCGCCGTGTTTCATCACGACGTTTTCAAGCGTGACCTGGCCGTCACCGGCTATCGCTACCTTACCGTCTTTCCTTACGGCCAGTATGGTGGTGCCTCTGATTTCCATATTGCTCCCTCTTTTATAGCTGTCAGCTGTCAGCTGACAGCTTTCTCTTGCGCCGTTGTTTCGGGATTTGAATGGAGCGCAGCGGAATGGAAATCCCGAAACAAACCACCGCTTCCATTACTCTTCCCCTGCCCTCGGATGCGCTTTATCATAGACTTCCTTCATTCGCTCCCTGGTCACGTGAGTGTATATCTGCGTTGTCACAACGCTGGAATGCCCCAATAACTCCTGAACCGAGCGCAAATCCGCTCCGTGCGACAACATGTGAGTGGCGAATGTGTGCCTCATCGTGTGCGGGCTGATCTTCAGTGAATCGCTTACTGCTTCTATATACTTATTGACGATGCGGCGAACGCTTCTGTCCGTAAGCCTCGTCCCACTCTTATTCAGAAAAACCGCATTACCTTCGGTTTTAGCTTTCGCAGCCAATACCGGACGTCCGGCGGAGAGATAATCGGCAAGGGCTTCCCTGGCCGCCGAACCTACTAAAACGATGCGCTGCTTGGCTCCTTTGCCGGTTATACGAATCTCTTCCGCTGTCCCGTGCAAGTCCCGCAGGCTTATACTCACCAATTCGCTGACTCGCATCCCGGTTGCGTATAACATCTCCAAAATCGCTTTGTCCCGCAGCCCCGCCGGAGTGGAGCAGTCCGGGCATTGCATCAGCAGATCGACCTGCTCCTCGCGCAAGAATTTGGGAAGTTTCTTCTCCTGCCTCGGTAATGCTATACCTACAGTCGGATCAGTATCAACCAGCTTCTTTTCTTTAAGAAAATGATAAAAAGACCGAAGAGAAGCCATCTTTCTCGCTACCGAGCTTCTTGCGCAACCTGCTTTATGCAGATGGGCTAGATATCGCCGGATAAGCAGATAATCCACTCTATTTACTTGAGGAGACTCACCTTCAAGCTCTTTGACGAATCCGGCGAACTGGACCAAATCGGAACTGTAGCTTTTAACCGTGTGCGCCGAGGCGCGTTTGGAGACGTTCAGATGGTCTATGAACAAGTCCAGCTCGCGTTCCATTTGGCCTTACCTGCTTCCACTTAACGGCTAGCTGATTGTAGCATAAGAGAGGGCGTTTCTCAATCGGACAAACGGTTGGGCGATTCCAAGATGAAGCTAGAAAGAGATCTTTTATCACGAAAGCACGAAAGGTAAGGGGGGTCGGTTGGTTTAAGCTGTCAGCTGACAGCTGACAGCTGACAGCTTTTCCATCTGTGTTTATCTGCGCTTATCGGCGTTAATCTGCGTTCTTACCTTTACCAACCTATAGCAAGTCCGGTGATACGTTTGCGGCCTTCGTTATCCCAGCGCCATTCAACCGTCACCCGGGTTCCGCGTTCAAGCATTCTGAGTTTATTGGCGATTTCGGGGTCGGGGACCCATCTGTTTTCTATGCGAACGTACGGGGGATTCATAGTAACTGTTCCGGGCTCGTCCTTGGGGCGGATGACGAGTTGTCCGGGGCCGGAGGTCCATACTATACCCTTGGTAGCGCCTTCCGGGGAGCTGATGACTTCAATAGCATCGATTCGGCGGCGTCCTTCGCGCTCCTCTAAGCTCCAGGTAACACGGACCATCTCCCCGGATTCGAGCGCGGGCAGTGTGATTTTGCCCGGACCTGATGGAACCCAGGCGGTTCCGTTGTTGACCCAATATGGTGTGAATGACAGCGGTTCGCCCGAAGCGGTCCGTACGAAGAGAACCCAGTCTTGAACAACCACGACTTGGCCTTCCGATACTTCACTTGCGAGCGATGCGGCGGCTACGCCAAAGATTATGGAAATGATGGCACACAGAATCAGAGTGGAACGCAGCGACTTACTCATTTCTACCTCCGAAAGACACATATCCCCAGCCTTGCATGAAAGACCGCCAGGCGGTTAATTAAACGACTGAGTTCCTATCATTATTGTTCCCCGTTGAGGTAGAAAGACCGAGAATCAAATGGTCTGTTTCTTGCCTATATTATTCACGAACCAACAGCCTCGGAAATGTTATTCTGAGGAGCGAAGCGACGAAGAATCTAATCAGTTGTATATATAGCGCAACGTGTATACATATCCATTACCTGTGTAGATCCTTCACTTCGTTCAGGATGACGGAATAGGGAACGGATGACGGAATGGGGCGCTTTCGATGACGGAATCGCGGAGTGTCGGCGAAATATGCGCATCATGAATAATCCAAGTTAGCGTCGAGTTTAGCTCAGTTAGATGTTGTCGACTGCTTAGCTTTGAGTGATTTGAGGAATTCGCGCTCTTTTGCTTCGAGGTCTTTTTGCGTCAGACGTTTGGTTTCCGTTTCAGCTTTTGTGGCTTTGCTGGCAGTAGAGGTTTTGGGAGAAGGTGTTTTGGCGGCGGTTTCGGCTTTCACCGATTTCGCGACGCCTTTCGCCACGGCGCCGCCATCGGATTTCTCCGATTTTCTCCTTTCAACGGCGGCTGGTTTGGCCTTTGGCTTTTCGTCATCCGAAGCGGTAATTACCGTTGAAGACTGCTTTGCGGCAGGCTTGTCGCTTTGTTTTGTCCGAGTTGATTTTCCCGGCCCGCCCTTATGCGGTAAAACATCGGCCATTGCGACCAGCGCTTTGTAGCCCATCTTGAACTGCCTGTCCTGTTCAGTCAGACGGCTGCGCTGCTCTTGCGACAATCCATTTATCCACTTATCACGAGCCGCGGTTTCGATCTCTCTGTGCCGCAACAAGACATCCTCGGGCAAGCTGTCTATATCAACATTTACACAGACATTGTCGTCATCGTAAACCCGTTCTATTACACCAGTCAGATTCCGAAAATAGTTGTAGTAAAGGCCGCTCTTAACGTCGGCGCTGGTAGGTTCGCGGTCGGCGATACGCACTCGGTCGCCTATCTTCACTTGCGCCATACCATATCCTCCTGTAGATTGTATGCTCCTATTTTATCACAAACCGGCTTTCTCTGCCCGGCAAGCTTTGCGAGACAGTTGAGAGTTTAGAGTTGAGAGAGGGGGAGAGTTAGCGATGAGCGATGAGTAACGAGCGATGAGCGATGAGCGATGAGTAATGAGCGATGAGTAACGAGCGATGAGTTCTTATGCTTCGGGAAGCTTTTTACCCCGAA
>JAUSEB010000127.1 GCA_030650495.1 Armatimonadota bacterium
GCCGGCGGTTGTTCTGGCATTGTCAATGGTTCGGCAGTCTGTGAACTGAGGGAAACGAACATTAGACGTGCCGATGCCATTCCGCCCGTTATCGTGGCTGTAAACCCTGGTCAGACGAGGAGTTTCCAAGCTATCAAGCCAGAGACCATCTCCCCGGCAGTTATCAATCACAACATCTTCCAGGATTAGATCGGCAACATTGTTGAATACAACACCGTCGGCTGAACCGCTGGCGTTGTTCAGGCGGTTGCCGTTGACTCGAATGTTTTTTAGGCCACAGTTAGTGTTGCCAGCAGAGAAGTTGGAGTTGTAGATCAACGATAGAAATGTGTCATTTGCCAACCGCAAATGAGAAGCTGGCCCGACACCCAAGATCGTAATGTTGCTCGGTAGCTGAATACAGCAGGAGAGATTGTTTCGCAGCTCTCGGAAAACATACGTGCCCGCTGGCACCCATACGATGCCGTTCACGGCTTTGACACTAACTAGATATTGGATCGCATCCTCAAATGGCCGCGAACAACTGAGGTTGCCCTTCGGGTCAGCATTGAAGTCGAGAACGTTTGCAATTTGAAGGTAGTTGTAGATGCCGGTGCTTATGCCTTCATATCCCATCTAAACCACTCCATAGACCTGAATGCGAGCTATAACCGAACCACCCAGAGAAGCGGCCACGTAACTTACCCGAAGTCGGTCGGCAAAGTAATCAACACGGGTTTGGGCCGTCAACGCTGTAACAACCGCTCGATCATTGAAGCCAGTCGCGGCCTGAGCGACACGGGCTACATAAACACCCGTCGGAAGGGCGGCGGCCGCAGCTTGCAAGAATGAAACAATGTCATCGAAGTTCCCGTTAGTACCATCAATCGATGTGCTAATCCGTAAGTTCACCGCGCCAGATGCGCTCAACGAATTGGTAAGTGTCAGTACGAAAATCAAGGAGGAATAATGGCTGAAACCGATATTGCCGGCTGCACGGAATATCGTTGAGGCTGTATTGACGCTAATTGTCGTGGTCGGCAGAAGGTCAAACGGCCCCCGTGAAAAGGGGATGATCGGGCCATCGGAAATGTAGGGGTAGGCGTTTACCGTGTAGCCCGGCAGGGTCGCGTCAACCGCCGTGATGTCTTGAACGCGGACGCTTGCAAAACGGGTCGAGACTGGAACGTCCATTGAGAAGTTCTGATTGACCGCTCCTAATCGCGCCAGCGGGGACGGTAAAGCAAAAGCCGCTGCCCCTCCCGGTGCTTCTGCGCCCATTACCAAGAAGTTAGCGAATCGCCCACTATAAGGGGCGATGATGTCTACGTGAAGGGCATTAAAACCCTGACAATCAGCCCAGGCGTTGACATCGTTGGGCGTGAAATCGCTTGTGCTGAGATAGTTGGCAAGGACGGAATAGGTCGGCCCCTTGATAGTCGGCAGACGCGGGGCAGCGCGGAGCGTGTTTTTGATAGTAAGAAGTTCAGCCAACACTTGTTGTATCAATGCTTCGGTATCGGTTGGCCCGCCGGGATGTTGCCCGTTTTCTGCGATTGTTTTTAGATCAATCACTTCTCGCCTTATTCATATCAGGTCAGCCGAGTTGCCCCGGCTGACCTTTGAGAATCGAGGTTATAGGCCAGCGTTGGCCGGATGATCGGGATTGAGTTGATACTTGCGGTAAAGCAAGTTCAAGGCTGTATCCGCAGCATCGAGAACGCCAAACTTGATAAGCAGATCACCGGTTGCCAGTTGCCGAAGATCGGCGCCGTATTGGGCAAGTGCCTTGCGCTTGTCAACATAGTTATGTATGTCGAGCCAGCCCAAACCACTATCCGCTACCCCTGTGATAGTCGGAACGCTCAACGCGCTTTCTAACTCGCTAGGCGGCCAACCGTTTTGATCTTCCTGCGTAAAGATTTCATACGGCTTGTACTGCCGAATGTCGTTTCGCAGCCCCCCAAACGTGATTATGTCGCGCCCGTTGCGCTGATCGTAGAGCTGCAAGCCACTCAGAACGTCATCGTTACGCGGAGCATTTGACCCATTGGTGGTCATTGAGTAGACCGAGTGGAGGAAGTCGCCCGACGGAACCTGCGCATTAGACACAAATATGCTCGTTTCCGAAGAGACAGACGGGGATTGCATCTGCCAGTTGGGGAAGGTTCGGGGTTGATACATTTCTGGCGTATCGCCCGAATCCATCTGGACAGTCCAGACGTAGACCTGCAAGTCACCAGCGTTGATGGTCACGTTGGCTGAACCCATTGCCGCAGCCGCGCCCCATGTACCCGATAGGCTGAGGTTGCCGTTACCTACCGCTGGAATCCCGGCTGTCAAGTCGAATGGGTTATCCTGTATCATCCCGTTCTTATCAACGACTTCCGGCGCTACGCCGAAGTGAAACAGATAGCCAAATTGCTGTAAGGCGTTGGTCTGCGAGTCCGCAATCGTAGTCGGCCTTTTCAGCGTCGAACCGAATAGCCGGGTCATGTGATAGGGAGTTCGCATATCGGTGAAGCTGAATAGCGTCTTGCCAGCCGAGGTCAAGCTAAGGGTTGAGATCAGGCGATCCCAGGCGTCGCTATACCAAGTCGCCGATGTGGTTGTGATGTCGGCCTGGCAGTAAATTCCCATTCGGGTGATCGTGCCCGCTGTCGGACCAAGTTGGAATGAGATATTGCCGCTGGCCGTCCATCCTTGCGGAGGGCCAATTGGATAAGATCGGTATTTCATTTCATTTTCTCCTTATAGACCCGTAACCGACATAGAGGCTGGGGTCAATGGGATTCGAGTTTCAGAGCTACCAGCCGGCGGAAGAAGTTTCGGTGCCGGCGCTGCTGGCGGGTT
>JAUSEB010000163.1 GCA_030650495.1 Armatimonadota bacterium
CCGGAACATCTTACCCGGTGGCTTGGCATCCCAGTCGCCCTCTTCTAATGCCTGTCTCGTATATGGGTCTAATTGTTGTAAGCTTCGTCTATAACTGAGTTTATCGATGAATGGGTTATCCTCTAGCCTAGACGGTACATAGAGGCGTGGTTCAGCGTTTGGATTGATTGGGCAGTCGCATTGTTGTTTACACGGCTCTTTCCAGTGGAGGTGCTCGCAGACGAGGCATGGCTCGTCGCGTAGGTTTTCTGAATAGGGGTTAGTGATGAACCGCCGTTTTAACCATGGCGCTCCCGGACCGATGGGATTGGCCCCTAACCTCATACGGGGCGGTATAGTAATACCTGCGCCGCGTCTGAGTCGAGAAAACAAGAAAGAATACGTTATTTCGTTAGGGAATTCCGCAGCTTCGTCGAACGCGATGTAGTTGTAATTTGCCGATTGATATTGCCAGCGGTCATCGTCTCTAGCTAGATAACCAAAATTGAGCGTCGCTCCGTTCGGGAACAACCAGAAGCGTCCGTCCCGCCATCTGGCGTCTGTACCGTCGAGCCATTTGTGGGCCAGGGCCATCGTAGCCCCCGGCATAGCCAATTCTGCGAACGTCCTGCGTAGTATCAGTGCGTCGTAATTAGGCTGGTCGGCATATTGTAAGCCCGCGATAAGTAATGCGCTAGTTTTTCCGCCACCAGCTGCTCCGCCGAAAAGTATCTCCAGGTTCGGCGCGATGAGAAACGCTTCTTGCTTTGGACTAATTACCGGTGGGCAGTATTTAGACAACCGGGGGGCCGGGACCGCGCTTCGGATGGTGCTGAACAGCCGCTTGCGAGCTTCTGGGTCGATATTGGCTAATTTTGCAGCGAGACGATCAATCTGGGCTTTATTCACTAGACCTGCGGCTCTTCCTCTTCACCCAAATGCTCAATCAATTCAGCCGGCAACAGCTTCACGTCGGCAAACGCCGCGATCAGCTTGGCCATGTGCATCGGGTCGTTAGTGTCCACGGTCACTTCAACCTTGATCGGCTTATCCGGATTCCCGATCACTTCAACGTGGTCCGAATCGCCCCACTTACGCGGGAATTTATGAGATATTCGCCACCTCGCAGCATTCCAGTCGAACT
>JAUSEB010000141.1 GCA_030650495.1 Armatimonadota bacterium
CCGCCGCGGCCACGGCCATGAGCGCCTGGTTAGTGCAGATGTTGGATGTAGCGCGCTCACGGCGGATGTGCTGTTCGCGTGTTTGCAGTGTTAGCACAAATCCACGCCGGCCCTGGGAATCCTGCGTTTGGCCAACAAGGCGACCGGGAAGCCGCCACACGTGCTTCTTGAGAGTTGCGAAAAGACCGAGCAATGGACCGCCAAAGGCGGGAGAGATGCCGAGCGACTGCCCCTCCCCCGTAACTATGTCCGCGCCATATTCGCTCGGAGGTTTGAGCATTCCAAGGGAGATCGGGTCAACGCTTACTACGAACATCGCGCCTTTGGATTTTGCGATTGCGCCTATCTCTCTCGCAGATTCGATATTTCCAAAGAAGTTGGGCTGTTGAAGAAGAACTGCTCCGGTGGACTCAGTTACAGTGGAAGATAACGCATCCAGATCAGTTAGTCCGTCTTTATAGGGAACTTCTCTTATTCGCAGCCCCATCCCGGAAATATATGTTTGCAGTGTAGCCCTGTATGCCGGATGAACTGCGTGAGAGATGACAATTTCGTCTCTATCCGTGGCATCACAAGCCATTATTGCTGCTTCAGCAAGTGAAGTTGCGCCGTCGTACATAGAGGCGTTGGATACTTCCATGCCGGTCAGAAGGCAAATGAGACTTTGGAATTCGTAAATCGCCTGAAGCATCCCCTGGCTGACTTCGGCCTGGTATGGAGTGTATGATGTGTAGAACTCAGATCGGCTGGTTATCGTAGAGACAACCTCAGGGATGAAATGGTCGTACACCCCACCGCCAAGGAAGCAAGGATAATCCTCCAGGTTGGCGTTCTTTTTAGCAAGACTTCTGAAATAAGCGAGGTTTTCCGGCTCGGTGTACGGCCCCGGAGTTCCCAAATTGCGTTTCAATCGAACCTGGTCCGGAATTATCTCGAACAAGTCCGATATGTCCCCTACCCCAATCTCATGCAGCATGGCTTCGCGGTCATGCTGCGTTGCGGGTATGTATGGGATGTTAGATTTCCGCTTCGACGAACTCTTCATATTGCTCCGCGCTCATCATATCATCCAATTCGGAGGGGTCATCTATCCGCACGATTATCATCCAGCCGGCGGTATGTGGCTCCTCGTTAATAAGCTCAGGGCTTTCTGTGAGGTCTTCATTGACTTCCACCACTTCCCCACTGACAGGCGATAGGAGATCGGACACCGCCTTTACTGAATCAACGCTGCCGAATATCGCTCCCGCGACAACAGGGGCGCCTACATCTGGCAGTTCAAGATGCACTATATCGCCCAATTGCAATTGAGCGTAGTCTGTTATACCGATCGTTGCAAGATTGTCATGCTTACTCACCCACTCGTGGGTCTTAGAATAGCGATAGTCCTCAGGATACATCATCTTCCGTCCTCGCGTTTGTAGAATGGTGGAGCAATTAAGCGTCCTGCATGTGGCTTCTCCCTGAGAATCACTTCCACCTCCAAACCGGGCCGGCTTTTTTCTGTTGTAACATACCCTAATCCAATACCGCTTCCGGCTGCCGGGGAAAACGTTCCGCTAGTTATCTCCCCTATCGGTATACCGCCGGATGTGATAGGCGCTCCGGACCGTGGAACAGCCGTATCAATTAGCTTAACGCCAATGAGGGATTTGTCAGGACCGGTCTCAATGATGGCGGTTATCGCCTTGCGCCCGATGAAGTCTCCTTTGTCTAATTTGACAAATCGTGTCAGTCCGGCCTCAATTGGATTGACGTTTTCTGTTATTTCGTTTCCGTACAGCACGTATCCGGCTTCGGTTCTTAGCACATCTCTTGCTCCAAGGCCGCATAAAGCCATTTCGAACGGTTTGCCCAACTCCATCAATGCTTCCCATACTGGGATAGACTCGGATGCAGCGCAATATATCTCATACCCATCTTCACCCGTGTAGCCTGTTCTGGAGATGAAACATTTAGCCCCGGCAATAGTTGTCTCACCGCAGGCAAAGCGACGCATTTCGGGAATTCCCGATAAAACTTCGGCCAGTATCACTTTCGCTATCGGCCCCTGCAGAGCAAAGAGTGAAGTATTTTGCGTAATGTTATACATACTTATACCGTTTTGCTTATGATCAGAAAGCCATTGATAGTCTTTATCTGTGTTGATTGCATTAACTACCAAAAGATACTTGTCAGCTTCTATTTGGAATACGGTTAGATCGTCTTTAATCCCACCATGGTCATTTAGCATCAGATTGTATTGGCCTTTGCCTATATTAAGCCGGGATATATCGTTTGTCGTCAGATATTGGAGCATAGGGAGGGCTTGCGCGCCGCTGATTTCTATGCGCCCCATGTGGCTAATGTCGAACAATCCGGCAGTCTGCCTCACGGTTTTGGCTTCATCCAGTATGTGGCCAAATGTCAGCGGAACTTGCCAGCCGTGGAATTCGATCATTTTGGCGCCAAGTTTGATGTGTAAGTCGTGCAGTGGTGTGGCATTCATACTTATTACTATTCCCCGTTTATTGGAAGATATAAAACGTGGAAATTGTAGAGAGGGTTATGTGCGTTTCGGCATTGAAATGCCGAAACACCGGTGGATAAGTTATTCGCCGAGGTATGCTTTGCGGACTAGTTCGTTTTGCAGGAGGGATTTTGCAGAGTCTTCCAGCACAACCTGGCCGCTTTCGAGCACGTAGCCACGGGAGGCCAGAGCAAGCGACTGGTGGGCGTTTTGTTCGACCAGGAGGATAGTAGTTCCCCGCTTGCTTATGTCGCCGATGATGCGGAATATTTCCTTGACCAGTACCGGCGCTAGTCCTAGAGATGGCTCATCTAACAGGAGAAGCCTGGGCTTTGACATCAGCGCCCGTCCGATGGCCAGCATTTGCTGCTCGCCACCGCTTAGGGTTCCGGCCATCTGGTCAGATCGTTCCTTCAATCTGGGGAAGAGGGTAAAAATGCCGTCAAAGTCTGAGCGAATTGCCGCTTGGTCTTTCCTGCTGTATGCGCCGAGTTCCAGGTTCTCTATAACAGTCATATTGGCAAACACGCGGCGGCCCTCAGGAGCTTGGCAGATTCCAAGTTTGACTATCTCATCCGGTCGGACATCATTTAATTTCTTTCCTGCAAAACGGATTTGCCCTTTGGATGGACGCATTAGACCGGAAATCGCCCTGAGCGCGGTGCTCTTCCCTGCCCCGTTGCTGCCGATGAGAGTCACGACTTCGCCTTCATCCACATGGAGGCTGACTCCATGAAGAGCTTGGATAGCGCCGTAAAAGACATCTATATTGTCCAACTCAAGCAGCATTACTACGCCTCCCCCAGATAGGCTTTGATAACTTCAGGGTTCTTTCTTATTTCTTCGGGCAGGCCTTCGGCGATAACCTCGCCGTAGTCGAGAACATAGATGCGCTCGCAAATACCCATAACGACCTTCATATCATGCTCGATCAGCAGGATTGTGAGGCCGAAATCGTCGCGGATGGATTTGATTAATTCCATTAACTCGCGGGTCTCGTGGGGGTTCATGCCGGCGGTCGGCTCATCCAATAAAAGAACTTGCGGATTCGAGGCCAGCGCGCGGGCGATTTCCAGCCTGCGCTGCTCGCCGTAAGGCAGATTGTGCGCCGTTTCATTCTGGAACTTGCCAAGTCCAAAAACGTGCAGCAGGTGAATAGCCTGGTTCCTCAGTTCGTGATCCTGAGTTCGGAAAGCTCCTGAGCGTATGATCGCCGACAAAGGTGAGTATCGCGCGTGCGCGTGCGCGCCGATGCGAACGTTATCTAAAGCGCTGAGACTTCCGAATAGCCGAATATTCTGGAAAGTTCTGGCGACTCCCTGCGCCGCAATCCGGTGAGGTTTTTGCCCGTGGATTGGCCTGCCGTTCAAGCGAATCTCACCTGAAGAAGGCCGGTAGACGCCAGTTATCAGATTGAAGACGGTCGTCTTTCCAGCTCCATTCGGGCCGATCAAGCCGACCAGTTCGCCGGATTTGAGCGCTATATTGGCCTTATCTACCGCCAGGAGACCGCCGAAGCTGATCGTGCAATCGTGGAGAGCCAATATGGCATCATTCATCGGCCTGCCTCCTCCACCGGATGAGTCTTCCTTATCTTACCGCGAAGCGCTCTCCATATTCCGACGATACTTAGCTCTGTGCGGCCAAATATTCCCTGTGGGCGGGTCAGCATCAATAGGACGAGCATAAGCGCGTAGACCACCATGCGGAAATTTTGGAAGTCGCGCGGGAGATACTCGCGCAGCACTTCTGGTAAGGCGGTAAGGGCTACAGCGGCAATGACCGATCCCGTGATGCTCCCTCCCCCGCCCAGGACGACCATCACTACGATGTCCACGGATTTCATAAAGCCGAAGGTCTGTGGAGAAAGATAGGCGTCGTAATGCGCGAACAACGCCCCGGCGATTCCCGCCCATCCTGCGCTCATCGCAAATGCCATTACTTTGTATTTGAATACGGCGACACCGGCAGATTCCGCCGCGATTTCATCGTCACGAATGGCGAACAAGGCGCGGCCATGAGACGAGATTGCCAGATTACGCGCGAATATGATGACGAGAATCACGAAGACGAAAATCCAAACGAAGGTCGTGTACGACCCGATGCCCCGGAGTCCGCGCTGCGCCCCCAGCGTTTCCGAATTTTGTATGATTACGCGGATTGCTTCGCCAAAGCCGAGGGTGGCAATCGCGAGATAATCGCCACGGAGTCTCAGTGACGGGAGTCCTACCAGCAAGCCCGCTATTGACGCCGATACAAGACCGACAATGATTGCGGTCAGCATAAGGACACCGGTTGCAAGAGAGGGCGATAAATGCAGTCCGGTCGTCAAAGAGTTTATTATCTGATTGCCCCAGGTCTTGGTGACGATTGCGGAGATGTAGGCGCCAATCGCGTAGAATCCGGCATGGCCAAGGGAAAATTGCCCGGCGAAACCGTTTACTAAGTTCAGGCTGACCGCAAGGATTATGGCAATGCCGCTCAACATAAGTATTCGCATCCAGTAAGGGCCAAGAACGAACGACAGCGCTTGTTCCAGCCACATCAGCGCGAATATGGCCAGGACGCCTATGATCAACGCCGAGATATAGAACCCCCTGTAGTCCCCCTTCCTAAGGGGGACGGTGTGAGGTCGTCTCCCTTCGTGAGGGGGGATAGTGTTCTCTCCCCTCCTTACGAAGGAGGGGTTGGGGGAGGTTCGCTTATACTTTTTCAACGTTCCCCCTCCCAAGCAGCCCGGAAGGCTTCACGAGGAGCATGAAGATCAGAATGCCAAATACAACCGCGTCGCGATATGATGATGTCCAATAGCCGGAAACCAGGGTTTCGGTTATTCCAATAGCAAGGCCACCTATCATAGCTCCGGGAACGTTTCCAATTCCTCCCAGGACAGCAGCCGTGAATGCTTTTATGCCCGGCATAAGGCCCATCATTGGGTTTATGCTGGGGAATTGCATAGCGACAAGCACACCCGCGGCGCCCGCAAAGGCGGAGCCGATTATGAAAGTGATCGAAATGATGCTGTCGGTGTTAATCCCCATCAACTTTGCGGTTTCGCCGTCGAAGGAAACAGCCCTCATTGCTTTTCCGACACGTGTCCGATAGACGATTTGCCTTAGAATAACCAACAGGATTATGGCTACCGAAAATGTGATAATTTCCTGGCGGCCCAGTATCGTTTGACCGAATTGCAGCAGCGGGATGTCTGCATGCGCAAGTTGTGGAAAGCGTTTGGGGTCAGTACCGAATGCGAGTTGGCCGCCATATTCGAGAAAGAGTGATATTCCGATGGCGGTGATTAGCGCGGTGAGTCTTGGGGCGCGGCGCAGTGGACGGTATGCCACACGTTCGATCACGAATCCAACCAGCGCGCAGGAAACCATTGCGGATATTAGAATGATCCCTGCTTGCACTAGGGAGACTTCACCCGGCCCGAAACCGAGCATTTGCGCCGTATAGAAACCCGCGAACGCGCCCAGCATATACACATCGCCATGGGCAAAATTGATAAGCCTCAGCACACCGTAGACCATGGTGTAACCGAGGGCTATCAGCGCGTATATGCTGCCGAGCGTCAGTCCATTTATCAGTTGCTGCGGAAGTTGGTCCAAAAAGTCTCTATGTGCTTAGAAAGAATTGGTTTCGGCATTTGAAATGCCGAAACACCGGTCAGGGTGGCGATTCGGAAATCGCCACCCATCATTTTTTATGGGCGAACCGTCGCCACGTAGTTGAATTTGTTGTTCTTTATCTGCAATATGACTCCCGGCTTGACGGCGTTTCTGTTCGCATCGAGCGTGATCGAGCCGGTGATGCCGGGAAAGCTCTTTGTCGCCGCAATAGCGTCGCGAATCTTCGCTCCATCGGTGGAGCCGGCGCGGGTTATCGCATCGGCCATAATATGCATAGCGTCGTAACCGAGGGCGGCCAATGCATTCGGTGCTTTACCGCCAAATCTCTTGCGATAGCTGGCAACAAACGCCTTCACCTCAGGACCGCCCATAGCCGCGTCGTAGTGATTGCTGAAGTACGAGCCTTCCAACGCGCCCCCGGAATTTGGAATAAGCGTTGATGAATCCCAACCGTCGCCGCCGAGCATAGGAGCAGTGATGCCTAGCTGCCGGGCTTTGCGCGCTATCAGGGCCACTTCTTGATAGTAACCGGGAACGAAAATAATATCCGGCTTTTTGGCCTTCATAGCGGTTAGTTGCGAGCTGAAATCGGTGTCGCCCTCGCTGTATGACTGCTCGACTACGATAATTCCGCCAAGCTTTTTGAATGTGTTTTTGAATGAATCGGCAAGTCCCACGCTGTAGTCATTTTTTATATCCTTCAGGATCGCCGCTTTCTTCAATTTAAGGTTGTCAACCGCGAACTTGGCGCAGATCGCTCCCTGGAAGTCATCGACAAAGCAAATTCTGAACACGTAGTCGCCGATTTGAGTGACTTCAGGATTCGTCGAAGACGGGCTGATGATGGGTATCTTGGCAGCCTGGCAAACGGGAGCGGCGGCTAGAGTGCGGGAGCTGGCAACCTCACCAAGGACGGCAACGACACGGTCCTGCATGACCAGCTTCGTGACCACGGTCTTGGCTTCGGCGGGATCGCTTCTGTCGTCTTCAACGATCAGTTTGATCTTTTTGCCGAGAACGCCGCCGGACTTGTTGATCTCTTCGACAGCAAGGTCGATGCCGTTGCGGGTGGTGATACCGAAGTCGGCTGTTGTGCCGGTAAGTGAACCGAATTCACCGATTAGAATCTCGTTTGATTTGACTGATTTCTTGCCGCAGCCGGTAATGGCGATGGTAAACAAGATAGTTGCGGCAAATAGAATAGCAATGGGCAGGTATATGCGTCGCATGCTGACTCCTGACAACTGAACTTTGTGTATAGAATATATTAACAGAAAAGCTCTATTTCGTCAGCAAGTCAGCGTTTACTTTTTCACAGCGCGGGATATTGCGGCGATGTGGTCTGGTGTGCTACCGCAGCAGCCGCCTACGATTCTCGCTCCCGCGGCCACGAAGCGCTGCGCGTAATCAGCCATCATCTCAGGGGTCACGCTATATTTTGTTTCCCCATGATCTACTTCGGGCAGACCTGCGTTTGGCTGGGCCATGACTAAAACTCCGCTCGCCGCCATTGTCTCTACGATGGGGAGCATGGCCTCCGGTCCCATTCCACAGTTGGTACCTATAACATTGGCTCCCATTTCGACCAATGCGCGAGCCGCTGAGGCTGCATCTACTCCCATAATGGTGCGTCCGTTTGCGTCGAATGTCATCGTACATATTATAGGCAGGCCCGTGGGCAATGCGGCGTTGACCGCCGCTTCGATTTCGGTTATGTCAAAAAAGGTCTCTAGGAGTATCGCATCTGCCCCGGCTTCTGCAACTGCTTCCGACTGACTTTTGAATGCGGCTTGCGCGTCTTCTATTGAAAGCTCGCCTAAGGGTTCCAGAAGATGGCCTGTCGGTCCAATAGAAGCCGCGACAAAGACCTTTTCTCCGGCAAGTTGTTTGGCAAGCCGGACTCCGGCGCCGTTCAACTCTTTTACTTGCGATTCGAGACCATAACGCTGGAGTTTCAGTGGATTTCCACCGAATGTGTTTGTCGATATTATGTCTGAACCCGACTCGATATATGCTTTATGGACGGACTTAACAGCATCAGGATGTGAGACATTCCACTCTTCAGGACACGCTCCAGATGTCAGTCCCTGGCCTTGAAGCATTGTGCTCATTGCGCCGTCCGAAACTAGTATTTCTCCGAACTGAAGCCTAGCAAGCAAATCCGCCATTATATGAAATCTCCTTTATGAGTTATCCGTTGTAACTACATAGGGGCTCATTGCGAGTTGCGCCATAAGGCATGTAATTGTTGATTCCGCGCCTTGATTAAGATTCGGACCTTCGGGCGTCAAGCCGTCATAGCATCCGCCTGTCACGGGATCGTACATCGGCTCATTGAGTATGTTACGCCCAAAGAACCAGTCAAATGCCGTCTTTGCCGTCTCTAACCACTCGCTGTCGCGTGTTACCTCATACGCGCTGAGGCATGCCAGGACCATACTGGTCGCATCCAAAGGCTGCTGGTCATACCAAGCGCGCTCATGGCCCTTAATGTACCACCCGTTGCAGCCTACCAATTGCAGCATTCCATCTATAATGGTGGTCTTCTTTAAGAAAGAAAGCGCATCCAGACCTACTGACAGGTATTCTTCTTTCCCAAGCGATTCATAAGCGGCGAACAAAGCCATTGGGAGAATGCCGTTCGAGTAGGTAAGACAAGGCTCAAACCAACTCCAACCATCTCTATCGGCATAGGCCGCGACCAAGGTGTCAACAAGCGCCCCGATATGGGCGCGAATAGCGTCGGATTCGGGACAATCGCGGAGATACCCTCTGCATCCCAAGACAGTGTAGGCGCGGCCTCGCAAACTGCCTATTGTCGGAAACCATCTGGTGGAGTCATCGAAAAGCTGCCTTGCAACTTTTTTGAGGTTCTGGTGCACATCGGCTTCCAACACGCAGCCACATGCCCATAAAGACCTGCCGAAAGAATCCTCGGAGCCGACGTCGTCAATGAATATCTGGTCGAACGACATGAAATTGTGGAATCGTTTGGATGGAGTCTGAGCGTAATGAAGAAAGCTTAAATACGTGCTTATAAGCTGGAGAATGCCTCGGTCTCTGGTGCGCTCGTATTCCTTGACCGCGACTATGAGCGCACGAGCGTTGTCGTCAGTGCAATATCCGGTGTGCCTGTTTGGGATGGAGTATATCGCGTGCTGTATCACACCCGTATGGTCTGTAAGTGTGTGAAGATGCTCCATCACGATCGGTGGATATTCTCTCAAGCAGCCTCCTCTATTTAGGCTTTCTTCCGTGATACGCTCGTTGCCCGTCGTTTGTGTCTAAGAAGAAGCCGGTGGAACAGATCCAGATAGTCGACCGCCGTGTTGAACCAAGCGGTCCGGCGCCCATATTTATATGCAAGGTTTTCCATTACTTCTCGTTCCGCGGGGTTGTCGAGTATCCTGATAACCGCCTCCGCCATCTCATCGGGAGAACGGAAGTTGACAAGTACTCCCCTTCCATCTCCCAGGACCTCTTCGGCATATAGATATGGCGTGGACACAATGGCTTTTCCACAACCAAGAGCGTAGGCCAGCGTTCCACTTACTATCTGGTCTTTATTCAAATATGGTGTTATATACACGTCTGTAGCGCAAAGATAACGAACCAGTTCATCCAGCGAAAGAAATCTGTTGTTAAACCGCACGTGGTTCTGTAGACCAAGACGGTCTATCGTTTCAAGAAGGCTGTTGCGATAGGTCTCTCCTTCGTACGATCTAACGCCCGGATGCGTCTCGCCAAGGACCAGATAAACAACGTTTGGGTGTTTTTTAATAATCGCCGGTAGCGCTTCTATGGCAAATTCGATTCCTTTGCCGCGGTTTATCAACCCGAAGGTGGACAATATCTGCTTGTCGGCCATTCCAAGAGCTCGTTTGACAGACATCGCGGATACTCTATGCACGTTCGGAACACCGTGAGGGATTATGGTGACTTTTCGGGGGTCGATACCATAATTATCGATGAGAATTCTTCTACCTGTTCGGACCATCACGACAAGCATATCGGCGAGTTCGGCGAGCGCCATCATAACACGCCTCTGGCCGGGACTGGGATTGTGGAGCACTGTGTGGAGCGTAACGACTACTGGCTTTTCCAGCTTTTCAACAAGATCGAGAACGTAGCAGCCGTCTTCTCCACCAAAAATGCCGAACTCATGCTGGAGGCTGATGATATCCGCCTTACTTTTGTTAAGAAATGCCGCGGCTTCCGCATAGCTGGAATGGTCATCCCGCATTAATTGGAATTGCACTATACGGTCGTAAGGCTCGATCTCCTGCTCGCGCTTGACGGCCACAACCATGTGGTTGGAGAAAGGAGTATATTTTGCGACCGATGTCACTACGTCTCTTGTAAAAGTTGCAATACCGCATTCAGTAGGCGGATAGGTCGCGATATACGCCACCTCCGCCTTGTTCATGGATTCCTTTAGAAGGCGGAATACCCTGCTGTCTTCACCCGGAAGCCAGGTCACCTCATCCCTGAGAACATATTCTTCTGGGACTTCTATTTTATTCTTTGTCTTTTTCTCTGGTTTTGTCTTTGCCATAGCGCCGTTAGGCAGTAGTCCTATCTATCAATGATTTGGCCAGCCATCTCTAACTAACAGCTTGAATTGCTTCATCTTCTGTTTCAAACAACTGAAAGACTCTGACCAATCCAGTGATCTCGAACACCTTTCGTATTTGAGGATTGGTGCACACAATCACTATCTTACCATCTTTCTCGCTTGCCCGCTTCAGTCCTCCTACCAGTGTGCCAAGGCCTGAACTGTCGATATACTCGACTTTCATCATACTGACAACAATAGTAGGTGACCCGTCCTCTATCACCTCAATCATAGTATCGCGCAGACGAGAACATGTATAAGCGTCAAGTTCTCCGCCAAGATCGATCACCGGCACGCCCTGGTTGATGTTCACCGTTATTCTAAGATCCATCTCCATCTTTTTCATTGCCTCCATTCGTATACAACGGCCTCGCCGGCCATAAGCTTTTTCGCAATCACACCATTATCGGCATAAACCGGCTCGAAACGCGCGCGACAAAGCTCCAGGTATTTGGATATTTCGCCGCAGGACTAATCCAATCCTCTCAGTTTTCACTACGCCTATTGATGTAATGAGACATTCGCCGCCACACGGTGTTTCAAATCAAATAAGATCGGGGCAGGTCAATGAGGCTTCATTATGCAAAAAGCGCCATGCATCTACCGCTTAATTATATTCCTTCTACACAGGATTAGCCAAACATTTTTAGTTGAGTCAGTTTGGGGTGTTCTGGGTGTATGTCATTTGTAGGGGTGAAGCATCTGCCCCACGACTCCGCACACGGTATCAGATACAAACGCAGATGCTTCACCCCTACGGTTTCACGACGATTTCCCCACATTTGACACGCACCCGGGTGTTCTCGAATTCTTGCCGTTTAGAAAGCCTTATGTTATACTCTAGCATCCATGCAGACAGTGGATATTGCTGACACCAGGGTTAGTCCGGTGAGGTTGGTTGCAATAGTTGGTCCAACAGCGGTCGGTAAGACGGCGGCTGCGATTGAACTAGCCCGCCGGTTAGAAGCGGATATTATCTCCGCTGATTCGATGGCAATATATCGGGGCATGAACATCGGGACGGCCAAACCTACCATTGGGGAGCAGAGGCTGGCCCGGTTTCACATGATAGACGTTGTGAATCCCGATGAGCCGTTTACTGTGGCGGATTTTCAAGAGGCTGTTGTTTCGATCATTGATTCATTAATAACCGAAAATAAAACGCCGCTGCTTGTTGGAGGCACAGGTCTATATATACGGGCGGCGCTCGATGGTCTTGATATACCGTCCGCTCCTCCGAATCCTGAATTCCGAAAACGGATGATCGAACTTGCGGAATCGGAGGGAAACCAAGCTGTACACGAAATGCTCAGGAAGGTAGACCCTGTTACCGCCGAAAGGCTGCACGTAAACGATCTGAAAAGGATCATACGCGCTCTTGAGGTGTATGAGCAGACCGGCGTTCCGATGTCCGGGCAGTATGCCAAAAGCAAGAAGCCCAGGTATCCTGAGGCGGTTCAGTTTGGACTGACAATAGACCGGCAAGAGCTGTACAAGCGCATCGACGAGCGGGTGGATGACCAACTGAGATGTGGACTTGTAGAAGAAGTTGCTGCTCTGTTGGATAAAGGATATAATACGGACTTGCCCGCAATGCAGGGATTGGGTTATAAGGAAATAGCGCCGTATATAAAAGGCGAATCCAGTTTTGAAGAAGTGACTGATACACTTAAAAGGAACACCAGGCGGTTCGCAAAGCGACAGTTAACGTGGTTCCGGGCTGATGGAAGGATTCGATGGATCGACTCCACATGCCTCACTCCAGACGCGATAGCGGATCGCATACTTAATGAGCTGCGGCAATTACAATGATCGCGGCATAAATGCTATTAAGGAGACCATGAATGAACAAGGGACAAATGAATCTTCAGGACCTTTTCCTGAACCAGGTGCGGAAGGACAACATTGGGGTCACGATTTACCTGGTCGGCGGTGTTCAACTCAAGGGAATGGTGAGGGGTTTCGACGCTTTTACGGTGATTCTTGAGAGTATGGGAAAACCGCCGCAGTTGGTCTATAAGCATGCCATAGCTTCCGTAGTGCCGGCCAGATCCGTCGGTTCTCTCTATAGAGAGGCTCCCGAAGGTGTAGAAACGCCGGAGAAGCCGCAAACGCAAGAGGAATAATCGATGCGTTTCACCAAGATGCACGGTCTGGGCAATGACTTCGTAATAATAGATTGTATTGCCCAACGTCTTGATGAAACTGAATTAGAGCGCAAGTCGGCGGCGTTATGCGACCGCCGATTTGGCATTGGCGGTGATGGACTCATCCTCATCATGCCCTCATCCACGGCTGATTTTCGTATGCGGGTGATTAACTCCGACGGCAGTGAGGCAGAGATGTGCGGCAATGGGATTAGATGCCTGGCTAAGTACGTCTTCGATAGGAACATCACTGCCGCCGGCGAGATTACAGTAGAGACTTTGGCAGGCATAAAGACACTTGTCATTTCGTCAAATAACGGCAAAGCTGAAAGTGTCCGCGTTGATATGGGCGCGCCGGAATTCAGGCGAAGTTTGATTCCCATGTTTGGCGAAGATGCATTGATTGTAAAGGAAGAAGCGTTAGCCGCCGGAGGCCGGGAATTGCGCGTGACTTGCGTTTCAATGGGGAATCCTCATTGCGTGACATTTGTCGATGACGTCGCTGCATATCCGGTTGAGACAATCGGCCCATTAGTGGAGCGGCACGAGGCTTTTCCAAAACGGACGAATGCGGAGTTCATCCAGGTCATAGGCAATGGGGAAATCAAGATGCGTGTTTGGGAGAGAGGCGCCGGGGAAACAATGGCATGCGGAACCGGGGCATGCGCGTCCGCTGTTGCATCCGCCTTGAATGGTAAAACATCAAGACAGGTTCTCGTGCATCTTGCCGGCGGGGATTTGAAAATTGACTGGGCCGAAGACGGTCGTGTGTTTATGACCGGTGGAGCCGCCGAGGTATATGAAGGGGAATTGGATATAGTGGCTTTTGGGTAGTTAGTTTAGGGATTCGGAAATCCCGAT
>JAUSEB010000158.1 GCA_030650495.1 Armatimonadota bacterium
CGTCAATTGTCTGGTATCTATTGAACGGCGCCATTTTGACCGCGACGACGTTCTCAATCTCCGCGAATCGCCGCCAGAAGTCATAAGATAAAACACAGCCACCCACCGCCGGTTGCAAGTAAAAGCCGAACAGCGGCAGGATTTCGGCAATTGTCCGGCAGTGATCTATCAATGCGTCATCATCGCTGCCTTTCATCGCCGCAAGGCTCAACAGCGCGGCGCTGTAGCCCAAATCGCGGGCAAGCATTGCTTCGGCGACGGCCTGGCTCGTGCGCCCGCAGACCCCGGCGATTCGGGCAAGAGGTTTGGAGCGTACCGCGTCAGCGCGGCTCATCTCCTCGGCGCCCAACTCCAGCAGCGGGCGGTACATTCCGATCTCCGGGTTTCGTATGGCGAACTGCGTAGTGTGAACGCCGATTGCCAATCCGCCCGCGCCCGCCGCGAAGTAGTACCGCCAAAGCGCGCGCTGGCGGCGCTCGTCCAGATTCCTCTCAGCGGTCAAAGCCAGAGGACTTGCCGGAATGACCAACCCCTTGCGCAACTCCTCATATACGGCTGCGTTAGTCATCAGTATTTTCCGTCGCGCCGCTCGAAGTGGGTCGGCCTGCCCAAGTTCTCACCGCCGCGCATTACCCAATCGGAGACCCAATACATCATCTGCTCCTCATCAACCTGCGGGTATCCAAAGAGTCCAAAAGCTCTACGGCTGTCGCTTAGAAACGCATCGGGAAGCTCCGTGCCCGTGAAGGCGGCGCTCTTACCCATCAACGAGCCGAATCGCTCAGCGACTCGCCTCACGCTCAGTTTCTTGCGACCCGCCAGATTCAATATGAACGGCGAGCTCGACATGTGATCGAAGGCTCCAAGCGTCATAGCGTTCGCGTCTCCCTGCCACATGACGTTTACGTATCCGGTGGAAAGGTCAACCTTCTCGCCTATATACACCTTTCGCGCAAGATCGACCAGTACGCCGTATCGAAACTCGCAGGCGTAATTCAGCCTTATAAGCGCGACCGGGATTCCCAGGGCCTGGCTGAAATGCTCGAACACCCTCTCGCGTCCAAGGGCGCTCATTGAGTATTCACCCTTGGGATTGGTCTCGTCGGTTTCAAGAGAGCCGGCTCCATCCACGGGAACAAGGCCGTAGATGTTGCCGGTTGAGAAAGCTAATATCCGGCTGTTGCGAAACTTCTGGCATGCAGCGCCCGGCAAATAGGTGTTGACCGCCCATGTCATTGCCTGATGGCTGCTTGTGCCGAATTTCACCCCAACCATATAAATCACGTTGGGCGCGTCCGGTAGAGAGCGCATCTGATCGGGGTCCAGGAGATCGCAGCGAATTGTCTTCACTCCCGCGTCGTTAAGCGTCTCCTCTTTCTTTGCGGATGTAAAACGGGACACGCCTATCACACGGCGGTTGCTTCCCGCCATGTCCGAAGCGCGTTTTATCATACGCGTAAGGCTGGGGCCCATCTTGCCGCCGGCGCCCAAGACAATGATGTCCCCTTCTAGTTTACTAAGCGCGTTTACAACGTAATGAGCCGGCTCGCTCAGCGCGTCATCGAGTTGCTCAACTGTTTCCAACATTTGTAATCTCCAGCAAATAATTTTGTTCTTGTTCCAGATCGACCGTGACCGACCTGAACTCAAATCCCCATCGTTCGACTATTTGCGATCCTATCTCCGATCCGTTTACTCTTGCTTGCGTATTCGCGGCGGCAAGCCACATGATGGATGCCTTGGAAAGCGCATTACCCGTTCTTAAATAAACGCTTGCCCCATTTGCCGATTGAACGTAGTCGTTCCACTGAACGCCGCGACGGGCGCGCTCCCAAGCGTTAATTCGCCGTCCGGTCCACCATTCCATACCAAAAGCTTTTGCTTTATTGATTAGGCTTACAAGATTGTCCTTTACATTTGGCTTGACGATGTGCGCCGGATGAAAAACCAGGTGCATAATACCGTGAACCCTGAGCGCCGCGTCCAAAATCGGATCTGCGATCTCGACCGGCGCGAAATGCCCCAAATCCTGCGAAAGTGTGGAGATTTCCAGCACATTCAGGAGCCGGCCTTTGGGGTCAATTGGAAAATAAGGATGGCAGAATCCGAAGTTAAAACCGACCTCGCCGATCTTTGACGCGCCTTTGTTTGCGTCAAACTCTATGCCGTGCCGCTCCAGCCACTCGAAAAATTCCGTGTCTCCTTCCCAACGCAGGAAGTGATTCTTGTTCGATATTGGCCGCTCGCCGCCGAAAAGCTCGACGATATGTTTCCACTGGCTGTCTAGTTCGGCTTCGCTCCAATTCGTACCCTCGGTATAGGCGTCGAAATGCAGCGCCAACTCGTGACCATTGTTGCGTATCGCGTTTATGACTTCATGGCCGTACCCAGGTGTAATAATGCACCAGGTGGACTTTATCCCCGCCGCCGAAAGAGTCTCAAGCATCTTCACCGCGCAAGCAGGGTCGTTGCCGTCGGAGTCGTGGGATAGATGCGCCAGAGCAGGCAGGTTGCGCGGATAAAGCCACAACACCGGGAGCGCTACGTTATGCTCTTTGGCGAGATAGAAGATAGCGCGCAGAAGCGTCTCTCGCCACTGGTCCGCTACCGGCTGCAGAAACGCCCGCAAATCCGGCGCTCCGGGCGCTGGTTCTCTATCGAATATCCAGTCCAACACGGCCCCGTCGTCGGTTTTGAGAGCCGCGTCGCATATCGAAGAACTCCCGTCAGGGGCCGAAAGTCCGTCCCGCGTCACGGCCACGCCCTGTTGGATGCGGACCACAGTCCCGGTTATGTCAGGACAGATCAGCAGCGTCTTGCCGTTTCCGACCGTATTCTCGATGATTCCAGCACGCTCGGTCGTCCGTTGATGAGCGTCAAGTATAGTCGCAAGAGCGTCTCCGCCCGCTTGTTTGACCGGAAGGCCGTTGAAATAGTGCAGGGGTATTCTTATATGCTCCAATACGGGATGGGAGCTATCCCTTGGTTTCAGATAGCCTTCACCGAGAACTCCCGCCCCTCCGCATCTCCACTTTGCGCTGGCGGGAGGCTCGGCCTCCGCTCCAAAAAGCTCTCCAGCGCCGCAGGCTCCTGCCACGCTCAACCACGCGCCGCCCGCGCTCACCCAATCGCGCAGAAGTCCTTTTACTTCCCCAGAAAGAGGATGCTCGCCCACAGTCAACAGCAGTTTTAGATGGGGCAAGATTTCCGGCAAATCCTCAAGGATAACGTTCTGATAGCAGACGCCCGCATGTTTCAGGATTTCGTGAATATAGTTAGGATAACTAACCGTGCGGGCGGCGTTGCTTCCCGCCTCCGGCAATACACATACACCCAACGGCGAATTGAGGGACTTCGTCATAGCTTACGCGACCTCAAGAGCTATCAGCTGACAGCTGTCAGCTGATAGCTTCCCAATTACATACGCGGCTTGTTTCGGGATTTCCATTCCGCTACGCTCCATTCAAATCCCGAAACACCGGCTAGTGGCTAGTATTTCACTAGCCACTAGCCACTTTTACTTCAGTATGATAATGCTATCAGGCACAGCATTAAAATGCCAACCCCCAGAGCTTCGTCATTAAAATCGAACGCCGGTGAATGCAAATCGGGAGCGGACTCGCCAAGTCCGAGCAGAAACATCGCACCCTCCCGGCCTTTCAGATAATAGGCGAAATCGTCCATCGTCATATACGGACGTTCCGCCTCGCGCCAGTCACAATAGCGTTCCGCCAACTCTCGCGTAATCCGATAGCCTTCGGAAGTGTTCAGGACTGGAAGATCGTAAGAAGCGTCATTGTCCATCTCGGCGGTCACATTTGCCTCCGAGGCCTCTTGGGTTACTATCTTGCGAATTGCCTTTTCGATGCGGCTGCCCGTCTCCTGGCTTAGGTATCGTGTTGTGCCGAGAATCTTCGCCGTATCTGGAATAACATTCCCCGTGTTCCCGGACTGAAAAGAGCAAACGGAGATGACCGCCCCCTCCGCCGCGTTCAGTTCAATGTGCATTTGCCGCAAGCGCTCGACGATTCGGGCGGCGGCGGGAATGGGATTTCGTCCCCGTTCCGGCATAGCTCCGTGGCAGCCTTTTCCCTTCACCCTTATCTCGAAATGCGATCCGGCGGCGAATAGCGGTTCTTCTTTGGAGCTGACGCACCCCAGCGGAAGTCCCGGCCAATCGTGTATGGCGTAAGCCGCGTCGCAGCCATCGCAGGCTCCGCGCTCGACAAGCGTTTTCCCCGCGCATATTACTTCTTCACCGGGTTGGAAAACAAAGCGGACATTGGCGCTCAAATGATCGCGCAGCGAATCCAGAACAAGCGCCGCGCCAACAAGCATTGCCGTGTGACCGTCATGGCCGCACGCATGCATAATGCCGGGGATTTTGGATTTATACGGGAGGTCGTTTTGCTCTTGTACGGGCACGGCGTCGATGTCGGCTCTAAGGCAGACCGTCTTGCCGCCATTGCCCCTCAACTCACCGATCACGTCATTGCCTAGAAGCGGGTCCCGGAGAACGATGGATGTCCCGCTCAGAGCTTCACATATCCGCAGGCTGGTCTTGACCGTCTCCAGGCCAAGTTCAGGTTCGGCATGTAGGCTGTGTCGAAGGTCGGTTATTGCCGGAAGAATCCTCTGAATGCCGGACCGAAGCGTTTCAACTATTTGCTCATCCATATATATCGGCGCAACTCCTATGAGTCGTACAAGTCACGAATACTATAGATGAGTGAGCAACGAAACGCAACGGGTAATAGTTCAGTTTCACGGGAACGTCATTCCGACCGAAGTGGAGGAATCTGCTTTTTCCGGTTGCGTCACGCTTAAAAGCAGATTTCTCGACTCCGCTAGCGCTCCGCTCGAAATGACGGTTCCAAAGTTTTCTAAACACACCGTTCCCGCAGGATAGTTTAATAAGATGCGTTCGCCCTGCCATATAACGTTGACGGAGAGCGGAAGGCCGGATAGAATCTCATTGCTGGAAATAATCATCTTGTACACTTTTCCCGACCCCGGTTCAGTCAAAGCCATATAGAAGGCAAGCAGGAGATTCGTCTTGGCGGTATCCGACCGAGAACTAGTGTTGCGAGCGCAAAAGGGAGACCTGAAAGCGTTTGACGAGCTGGTGTTGCGGCACAACCAGCGGGTATATATCCTGGCCAGGCGCATCCTGGGGAATCATGAAGACGCCTTGGATGTTCATCAGGAAGCGTTCCTGCGGGCGTGGAAAAGCATCAGGAAATTCCGTGGCGACTCGGAATTCTCCACATGGCTTTACAGGATCACCGTGAATTCGTGCCTCTCGCGGAAACGTATAAGAGAGCAGTCGCGCGATCATGTGGAGTTCGATGAGGAGATAGCCGGGCATTCCGGGAGCTTTTCAACCAACAGCCTGGAACAGACCGAATCTGTTATAGCCGCCCGCCAGATACTCTCGTCCCTTCCTGAACGTTACAGAGTGTTTCTTATCCTGCGAGAGCTTGACGGGCGCTCTTATGAAGAGATTGCGGAGATAATGGACTGCTCGGTAGACACGGTGAAGACCAGCCTGTATAGAGCTAGAAAGCAGTTGCTGGAAAAAGTCGCGCCGCGAATTGAAGGTGAAGGCTTATGAAAGATATTTGCGAGATCGCCGAAGAGGCTATTTGGGACCGCGTTCGCGAAGGGATCGATCTGCCCGAACAGGTGGCAAAGCATATCGAATCTTGCCAAAGCTGCGCTCGCGCGGCAAAGCTTGTTCCCGGCGCCGCGCGGATTTTGCGGGCAGCCGGGCAGGCGCCGGAAATAGCGGACGCGGCGGAGGTTATGCGCCGGATCCACCGAACGGAAAGCTGGTTCAGACCGGGATGGACTTTCGGGATTGCGGCTGCCGTGGTCATTCTGGCGATGTTGGGAGTCACGATAATGATCCGTCAGCCCATAAAGCGCGAACCGGCCAAGACAAACATCGTCGAAATTCCAAAGGCTCCAAAAAAAGTTGTTTGTCCGGCTCTTGTTGTCACGCCAAAGCCGGAAATTTCCGCGCCTGATGTTTTGCGTAAGAGTCCAAAGGCTGTGGCGCTTTCCATACCGAAACCTAATTTGACAGTAAAAAACCAGACACGTCGGGAGTTGCCGGCCCCGCGGGCCAGGCATCGGCCCCGACAAGCCGAGGGCAGGCAGCAGGCTACCGATGCAGCAAACAATCCTAAGGTTGTTGCGAATCCGGCTGATAATAGAGTCCTTGCGGCGGTGTCGATAACTTGGACCTCGGAAGCCGACCCTGAGCAAATCACGTATTATTACAGCGACACTGACTCCGAATCGGGCATAACAACGCGCGGCGCGCTGTCCCGTTCCGGCGACTCCATTGTAATACGCCTTGAGTCCGGCGTTAAAGAAGAACAACCAAAGACAAAAGGAGAGATATATAATGAAACGTTTCCTAACGCTTAGCCTTATATTCGCCGTTCTGTCATCAGGCGCATTCGCGGCAACCTCGACTAAGGCGCCTGTCAAAAGGTCCGATCCAATGGCGAAGACCGTCTCAACCAACTTCGTGGACGTCCCTCTGGAAGACGCCATTAAATTCTTAGCGGGCAAAGCCGGTATGAGCTATTCGATTGACAAGTCTATCGACCGCGATAAGCTCAAGGTCACCGCCGCGCTGAAGAACGTGTCACTGTGGCAGGCGGTCTATTCGATCACCCGAATGGCCGGACTTGATTTCAATGTCAAAGGCAAAGCGCTTCTGATCGTGTCCAAGAACAAAGGCGCGCAATCCCTAATAGAACAAGAAGATGCCCGATTGCGGCGCGGCGCTTCGGAATCGCAGAGTCCAATTACGACTCGGTCCAGCACATCTTTAGAGCCCGACGACCTCAATCAGGTAGCTGTTATCAAGCTCAAATACATTTCGTCGTCGGATCTCGGTCAAGCAACCGTCATCCTTCCGGGTATGCGGAACTGGAAAACTTATGGTGAGCATCAATTGATTGTCCGGGGGAGCCATAGCTTCATCGAGAAAGCGAAGAGCATCGCAATGGCTTTAGATACCCCGGACGCTCTTCCCAAAGCTATACATGTTTGGCTGGTCGTTACTCTCTCTTCCGGAATTCAGCCTGGATTCATATTCCCAAGAGATTACATATTGAAGACGGAGGGTGTTGGCGTAGAAGGCAGTGTCATTCCTATAGACCTGGACATACGTGAAGGCAACGCGATATTCGAGTTGAGGGGGCAAGTTATTCCCCGGCTGCTAACTCGGAACTTTTCCTATAAGGAAACGTGGCCTGATGGAAAGCTCATCAGCTTGCAAGGCCAGCTTTCTTCTATATCTTGCCAGTTTGGATCCGCCCCCCCCCTTAGTTTCAGAAAAGGCAATATCGCTATCGCCGCGTCGCTCTCGAACGAGAAAATGCTTGGCGGGAAGACTGGGAAAGAAATCATCTATAAGGACCAAGCTACTATAACTTCCGGGACAGTGGACTCGGGCGCCGGCCCAGTTGGCTTCAAAATTGTGATGTATGCCGATGTGGAAGAGGGCGGCGTGATTACTAAGTGATCCACCCGGCCCCGAAGGCAGCGATGAGCGATGAGTCCGTCCCGCGTCGTCCGTGGCCCGGTGTTTCGACATTTTAATGCCGAAACACCGGGATAAGATGTAAGAGAAAGCATCCTTTTCTCCTTTCACCTCCTTTCCGCTTTCGTTCGTATTGACACAACCCCCTCCGTTCTGATAAGGTATTCGTGCGAATGCAGGCATGGGATAATCCAGCGGCCCGTGAGTATATACGAGCCGGACGAACCGGCAGCCCGATCTCTTGTGGGGGATCGAACTGCCGGTTTTTGGTTAGTAATAGGGATGGGGTGGTGGCTTCGGCTTCAAAGAGGGAGTGTTCAAAAAGGCATAACTTAGCGCGACCCGTCATTTCGAGCGAAGCGAGAAATCTGCTTTTAAGCACAATGTATGGTCTCTGAAAAGCAGATTCCTCGTCGTTCCTCCTCGGAATGACG
>JAUSEB010000159.1 GCA_030650495.1 Armatimonadota bacterium
GATGGCGTCAATAACGCGCTGAAAGTCACGCAAGTCACCTTACTCGCCGGTGAGGACCAGGCAATAACAGGCTGATGACGATGGGGAAGTGGTCAGCTTACGTCATCGCGGCTGCGGCTGCGAATTATGCCGTCAAAGCCGCTCCCGGTGTGTTTCATGGGTTTACCGTTGTCACCGCTGGGGCCGCTGACTCGACAGCAAAAATCTACAACGGCCTGGACGCGACAGGCGTGTTGATTGCAACCTACACCGGCCTTGCCATTGGAGATTATCTAATCGGCGCGGACATCGACATGACGGCTGGTATATTCATCGTCACAACGGCGGGGGCGGGCGCGGCTCCGGCTATGGTCGCATTTTACATTTAGGAGCTTCAAATGGCTGTCATACATCCTGAGAATCCAGCGACAGGGCTGTTTGAGGGGTTCAACTACGCAAATATCGCGGCGCAGTCGTTTTGGACGGCAACCAAGAGTGGCGCGGGGATAGCTGAGCTTAGTTCGGCTCAGTACGTGTTGGGTGATGCGGGAAACAAGAGTTTTCGGAGTTATATTCCCAACAATGTTTACGCCCGCCTTACGCACAACTTCACCGCGCCGGAACAGGCGTTAATCGGGGACGAGTTATGGATAAACTGGAGCCTATATATACCGACACCAGCGGTTATCAATACCGATGTCCAGGCCAGCACGCAGATGATGTATATTAGCTCCTCCGGCGCGGGGAGCTATTTATTTCAAATAATAAACACATACACAAGTTTTGGAATGTCGTATCACTTTTATCTTGCAGCAGATGGTGTCCGAGGGAATGTGCCCTATGACGAGTGGACTAACTTCTGCCTGCGTATTCGCGGTATAGGCACGGCAAGTTGCGCCGCTCAGCTATGGATAAATAATGAACTGATGACATGGGCAGGAAATGGCGGCGCGGGCGAAACACTCCCGGTTAATTGGTCTACTAGCCCTGAGATAGCCCAGATGGTTTTTGGGCTAAAGACCGGTTATGTAAACGGCCTTGATTTTTACTGGGACAAGCTCAGGATTGCGACTACGCCAATCCATGCGGATTATCCTTGCGGCCTAAACCTATGGGCGGCTCACGCGATTAAGCAGACCCCGACATCGGTGAAGGTCGGGATAACAAGCAGCGCTCCGGCCACCCTAACATTCAACTGGGGGACGGCGGCGGAGGGCGCGATACACCCGATTGCCGAGGTCAGTAAGGCTTCCGGCTTATATCACGAGTTTTTGATAGAAGGGTTGTCGGAAGGCGTCAGCTACGTCTACAAAGCCGAAGCCGCAAGCACGGTTGTAACAGGCGATGTCGCGGAGACAGCGCTCAACTCGTTTATCCTACCGGAATCCAACACTGAAACAACGGCGCTGCTTATAAATGATGTGCAGGATAGCTCGTCGGTGTATACCGCGCAGCCCATGACTGATATTGAGGATGTTGACCTGCTGCTCAGCGTGGGGGATTTGTCGGACATTTCAGTGGCGGGGGTAGACAGCGACGCGGAAGAGACAGTCAATGTTGCCATGAATATGAACGTTTTCGGCAAACATCTGCGGGAGAAGCTGCTTGCATTTGCGCCTGGTAATCACGACGCGGACACGTCTGGTGGCGCGTATAACGACATATATGGCCTTACGGCTTACCCTCCAGGGGATTTGGTACAGCCGGTAAAGAATTACCGAAACTACTCATTCGACTGCGGCTACGCTCATTATGCGGTATGCCAGATGGGATATGACGCGGATTTCGCGGCATGGCTGACCGCGGATATGCGGGCTACTGACAAACCCTGGCGGATTATTTTGATGCACCCGATTCTCTATTTTACGGTTAATCCTCCCGCTTCTGTTTCCCCCGAAACCGATAGGGCGCAATATGCCGCGCTATTTGAGGACATTGGAATCAACCTTGTGCTGCACGGGCATGGTCACGTCCTAAACCGATATAGCTCAAATGGCGTGTTGTATGTCGAATGTCCGCCAATTGCTAGTTCGCTAACCGGGTCAACAAATGTCGGCGAAGTAGGACACATGCCGAGTTATGGCAGCAGGCCAGCGGCGCTTACGACACGCGGATACACGCTCATGACCGTAAAAGAGAAGTCGATTGACCTACTTTTCAAGTATCACCGCTCACTAAACAATGTGGCTGCTCCTATGTTGATCGACGCTTTCTCATTGACGCAAAGAGCAGGTGGAGCAGCGGCGGCTAGAGCAGTGGCATCTACTAGAACGGCGGCGGCTGCTAGGACGGCGAGAACGTAACGCTGTATTACGCGCCGTAAGACAGTTGAGAGTCAGACGGGTCTGACAAGTAGGACAGGTCAGGCGGGGATTCGGAAATACCTGCCCAGCTTGATGAGACTTCTGAGGAAATAATATGGGCGCAACCGGCAATAATATGAAAACTCTCGCTGAGGCTGT
>JAUSEB010000171.1 GCA_030650495.1 Armatimonadota bacterium
GAGATTCAGCTTGCGCCGGGGATTAAGGTAAATAGAATAGTCAGTTTGGCGGACAATTTGGCGATGTCACTTGCTGCGATAGATGTTCGCGTGGAAGCGCCGATTCCCGGCAAGTCAGCCATAGGCGTGGAAGTGCCGAACAAGACTCCCGCGCTGGTCGCATTGAGAGACGCAATGAATTCGTCAGAATTCTGGGACTCTCCATCCAAGCTTGTGTTCTCGCTTGGCAAGGATGTTTCAGGACTGCCGAGATTCGCGGACCTTACTAAGATGCCGCACCTGCTCATAAGCGGAGCCACCAACTCCGGTAAGAGTATTTGCCTGAACACGCTGATTTCCAGCCTGCTTTTCCGCGCAACGCCGGAAGAAGTGAAGTTTATTCTTATCGACCCAAAGCGCGTTGAGCTGAGTCTTTTTGAAGGCATACCGCATCTTGCTTACCCCGTCGTTAAGGACGTGCGGCAAGCCGCCGGGATACTTCGCGCCGCCACAAAGGAAATGGAATCTCGTTACGATAGATTCGCCCGGATAGGGACGAGAAATATAGACGGTTACAACCAGAAGGCTCCACCCAACGAGCGTATGTATTATCTGGTCATAGTTGTAGACGAGTTGGCTGATCTCATGATGCAGGCCGGAGCGGAAGTAGAGGCTTCTATTTGCCGGCTGGCGCAATTGGCGAGAGCGACCGGCATCCATCTGGTCATCGCAACCCAGCGGCCGTCCGTGGATATAATCACGGGGACCATTAAGGCAAATATTTCGTCGAGAATAGCATTTGCCGTTACTTCACAAGTAGACAGCCGCACGATACTGGATATGAACGGGGCCGAGCGTTTGGTAGGCCGCGGCGATATGCTGTTTATGCCGATAGACGCATCTAAACCCGTGCGAATCCAGGGACCATATATCTCAGAAGATGAGATTGCCAGCCTTGTGGGTTATCTCAAAGAACAGCGGAAACCGCAGTATTGCCTTGAGCCTGCGCAAGTTGGCTTAGGAGGAGACGGCGACAGTGACGGCTCCTCCGATGAGCTTTACGAAAGCGCCGTGCGTCTTACAATTATGAAAGGTCATGCGTCCGCCTCAATGCTGCAACGCAGATTTAAGATAGGTTATACGAGAGCTGCGCGTATCGTTGACGCAATGGAGCAACAAGGGATTGTCGGCCCTCTCGACGGCGCAAAGCCGCGAGAGGTCTTGATAGGAAGACAGGACATTGACAGATTGTTCGGCGGGCCAAGCGGGCTGCCATTTGACGGCGAAGATGACGAACTTGAAGATTGAGTGCGAGGCAAGCCGTGACTAAGGTTGGATTTGTCAGCCTCGGCTGCCCTAAGAATCTCGTTGACTCCGAGGAAATGCTCGGCGCGCTGGCTAAGGCCGGATGCGAGATAGTCTCGGACAAGCGGCACGCTGAGGTCATTGTTATAAACACTTGCGGCTTTATCGAGAGCGCCAAAGAGGAGTCGATTGACACTATACTCGAAATGGCGCGACTGAAGAGGGAAGGAGCCTGCAAATCACTTATTGTAGTCGGCTGTCTTGCCCAGCGATATGGAGAGGAGCTAAGCAGAGAGATTCCTGAAATTGACGCGCTGTTGGGTGTCGGACAGGCAGGGAATTTGCCGGAGACACTTGTGCTAGCCCTATCAGGCCAGAAGGTAATTGACAAGTCGGAGCCACCTGAAAAGTGGGTTGAGAACAAGGGACGAATAAGATCGACGCAGGCTTGGACCGCTTATCTCAAGATAAGTGACGGTTGCGACAACCGCTGTTCTTATTGCGCCATACCGGACATCAGGGGGCGTTACAGGAGCCGGCCTGTTGAATATGTTATCGCTGAAGCGGAGAAGCTGGCAGGCGAAGGCGTCAAAGAGATCATTCTTATCGGCCAGGACACCACTCGGTACGGCGAGGATCTAGGTGGGGTTTCGCTGGTTTCACTGCTTCGCGAACTTGTTAAGATAGACGGGCCGAATTGGTATCGGTTGATGTACAGTTATCCTTCGCGGATAACGTCTGAACTTATAGAGCTTGTCGCGTCTGAGCCTAAGATAGCGAATTATTTTGATATACCGTTCCAGCATGGCGATGACCGAGTCCTGAAGAGAATGAACAGGCGAGGCTCGTCGGCTGAGTATTTGCAATTGGCAAAGCGGATACGTTCGATTTGCCCGGATATTGCCCTGCGGACGTCAATAATAGTTGGGTTTCCCGGCGAGACGAAAGAGGAGTTTGAAAATCTTATAAGATTTATTGACGAGATACGGTTTGACAGGGTAGGCGTTTTTCAATACTCTCGCGAAGATATCGCCCCCGCCGCGGCGCTTCCCGGCCAGATCGAATCAAGAACAAAGGGGCGGCGATATGACAGGCTGATGCGCATGCAGCGGGAGATATCGCTAAAGCGGAATCAGGCGCAAATTGGCCGCGAGATGGATGTTCTTATTGAGCAAGTCCCTCAGAGCGAAGAGGGCCAGGCGATAGGACGCAGCGAGAGAGACGCGCCTGAGATCGACGGTATTGTTTATGTGAAAAAGTTTCGAGGTCAACCCGGCGGCGTAGTGAGCGCCAGGATTATAGCCGCGACGGAATATGACTTGATCGCCGACGCGGTGTAGTTGGTTTGAATTTCAAATAGACACTAATGGGAGGTAATTTGTGTGACCACAGCAAAAGCTGAGCAGAAAATAAACGAGAGCGTGGACCAGGCAGCAAGGACCTATTTAGAAGACATCGCATACGACGCGCTTATTACAAGAGACGAGCCCGCAAAGACGCGTGATATCGTCAATGCAATCGCAATGGATGGCGTAACCATGCGGTTTGTGAAGGAGGCCTTGGGCTCAAGCAATCGCTTCGAGCAGACTGACCGCAGATGGACCCTCGCCAGCAGGTTTATTGACACGGATCGTCCTATGCAGCGGATAGTATGGCAGGTCATGGAGTCCTGCGGGCGGCCTATGACCGTGACCGAGTTAGCCCATGAATTAGGTATTATCTTCAAACGTCCTGCTGAGCACTATGAGGGAGTTCTACCCCGGCTTCTATCCACAAGGGAGTACTACTTCCCTTCGGGAGAAGACAAATATGGCCGCGCTGACTGGTTGATCGTAACGGATTCCGATAAAGAAGATGACGTGCTTTTCGACAGCTTCTTGTCCGAAGAAGATATAGCTCCTTATCTGGCAATATCCGAAAAAGTGAACTGGGTGGAGGGCGCTCCCCTATCCGGCGCGTTGGAATTGCTGAAAAAAACCAAGACGCCAATCCATTGCAAGATTCTGCAATTTTTCGCATGGAAGTCTGATCCGTTCGGGTTTGAGGCCGAGGAGTTTTATAGCAGCATCGTCAATTCCGATGATTTCCTCTTACTATATGGACAGATCGTAGTATATGGAGCAATGCGGAAGGATTTTAAGACATATCTGTCGGAGATGGCGGCAAAGATTGAAGAAACGCCGTCAGATGGCGAAGATGACGAGGTTGAGGGGCCTGTTGAGGTTACTGAAGCTGATTTAGAAGAGATCGTCAAGCTGATTATTGGCTCAAAAGGACCGGCGCGAGCGGAAGATATTCTTGATTCGGTCTTGGAAGTCGCTCCAGGCGAGAAGGCGTATGAGGGCGCAATGGAAAGCCTGATTAATGTCTTAAGTAACGAGCCTCGCGTAAAGTGGGTGGGCTGCGGCCGTTGGCGCACGCCGGAGGCGCTTCCAGATTATATCGTCAAGGTTCCTGAGAGTCTGGCCATCCCTACTTACTTCTTCGTCACACCGGAAGGTGAGCCACTTGACCAGGAACTCGAAGATGAAGGGCTGGAATCGAGCCTGCGCACGGAGATCAATAACCCATTGGTTATGGATGCCGGCGATGAAGATACGGCTGATTCAAAGCACATGCAGCCGGTTGGAGAGCGACAGAGATGCGTGCTCAAATACCGCCATAAAGAAGCAGGGACCTTCCCCCTTTGCCAAATCAATCCTGATTTCTTCGGCGCAGAGCCTGCGATAATCAATGTCACGCTTCTCAACGAAGGCGTTCGCCGGGAGCTGTGGCTAAATAACACAACACGGCTTATATATGATATGAAGGACTGGTACGGAACCGACATGCCCGTATCCGGCGCGGTTTTCTATATCGAGAAAACGCAGAAGCCGGATGAGTTCCGGTTTGTATATGAAGGCGAGACCGACGACAAACTCTTCGTGCAGCCAAATAGGCTGTTAGAGCTTTTGGAACTAAAAGACCAGGCTGAGTCCCAGGAATTGCCGACTTTCGAGATCATCACGGAGATTATGGAGCGTTACAAACAGGGTATAGAGTTCGCCCAATTATTCACTGAAGTCAACCTGGTGAGACGCTGCGCGAGGCGGCTGGTCGCATCCATACTTAGCTCCTATCACTGCTTCAAGAAAAAGGAGTCGGTCTGGCGGTACGACGCAAAAGAGAAGAGCAAAGGTTTCAACAAGACCAAGAGAAAGCACATCAAGAAAGTATGACGGCAAACGAGGTTAGAGTCCGATTTGCGCCGAGTCCTACAGGTTCGCCGCATATTGGCAATATAAGGAACGCGGTCTTCGACTGGCTTTATACCCGGCATACGGGCGGTAAGTTTCTATTACGGATAGAAGATACCGACCGCAACCGGCTGGTTCCTGGCGCAATTGAAGAGATAATGTATGACCTTCGCTGGCTCGGCATCGAATGGGATGAAGGCCCGGACGTTGGCGGAGCTTATGGCCCGTATCTGCAATCGGAGCGTCTTGAGCTGTATCAGAAGCATGCCGCCGAGCTGGTGGAAAAAGGGCTTGCGTACCACTGCTATTGCAGCGCGGAACGCCTTTCGGAAATGCGCAAGGAGCAGGAAGCTCTGAAACAGCATACCGGATACGACCGCCGCTGCCGTGACTTATCTCCAGATGAAGCCGAAAGATTGAATGCCGAATCCGGCGGCGTGGCGGTAATCCGATTTAAGATGCCGTTGACGGGAACGACGGTCTTCCATGATTACGTCAGAGGCGATATCGCATTTGAAAACAACCTGCAGGATGATTTCGTTATCCTGAAGTCGGATGGCTTTCCAACCTACCATTTCGCCAGTATCGTCGATGACCACAACATGCGAATATCCCATGTGATCAGAAGCGAGGAGTGGTTATCAAGCGGGCCAAAGCACGTTCAGCTTTACAACGCATTTGGTTGGGAGCCGCCTGTATTCGTCCACCCGCCGCTGATCGTGGGTCCCGACCGGGCTAAACTCAGCAAACGTCATGGTTCGGTTGCGTTTTCGTCTTACATAGAAGAAGGCTACTTGCCGGAAGCCATACTTAACTTCCTCGCGCTTCTGGGTTGGTCGGCTGGTGAAGACCGTGATCTTTATAATACTGATGAGCTTGTAGAGAAGTTCACATTGGAGGGTATAACCAGCCACCCGGCTATATTCGATCTTTCCAAGTTGCAATGGATGAACGGGCAGTATATTCGTTCATGTGAAATAGAACGGCTTGTGAATCTTGCATTACCGTATCTGCAAAGAGCGGCTCTAATGCCTGAGTCCCCTACTCAAGACCAGTTAGATTATGTAAATAAGATAATCGAACTGTTGCAAGAGCGATTACATCTCCTGTCTGAAGCTCCTGAAATGTCCAGCTTCTTCTTTGCGGACGAGTTGGACTATGACCCAAAGGCGGTCGCAAAGTGGTTCACACAGGATTATGTTCTCGACCTGCTCGCGCTTGTCGCATCTAAATTGGAGTCTGTATATGATTGGAATGTTGAAGGCATTGAGGCCGCTGTAAGGCTTGCGGGAGAAGAAGCAGGGGTCGAAGGCGGGAAAATAATTCATCCTGTTCGGGTTGCGACAACGGGAAGGACCGTCGGTCCGGGACTATTTGAAACTTTAGAGGTATTGGGCAGAGAAAGAGTGGTTTCGCGACTACGCAGATCGGCGGAAAAAGCTGCCCAAGGAGGAAACTTGGATTAGTTATGACACATAAAGAGCGATTTCTACGCACTATGCGGTTTCAACCCGTCGACCATGTGCCGGATGAGGAATTCGGCTATTGGACTGAGACTCTGACTGAGTGGCACAAGCAGGGGCTACCGGAGTTCGTCGATAACCTTTCTAAGGCGGATGAATATTTCGGTTTCGCTCCAAAGTGGTACTTTCCAATCAACCTGGGCATAATTCCGGGATTTCAATACCAAGTCTTAGAAGAAGACGACCGGCACAGGATCATCATAGACGAATCGGGCATAAAATGCATGGTGAACAAAGACGGCGCTTCCACAATTCCCAAGCATCTTAAATTCCCCATCGAGACCAGGCAGGATTGGGAGGATTTTCGCAAGCGTCTCGATTCGACCAACCCTAAAAGATACCCGGAAAACTGGGAACAGTTACGAGACATATATAACAATGCTGATGTGCCGGTAGGTATCAGCGCGGGGAGTTTGTTCGGGTGGATTCGCAACTGGATGGGATTTGAAAACGTCAGCTATATGTGCGCCGACGACCCTGAGTTGATCGAAGAGATTATGGAGCATCTCACGGAGCACATCCTGGCGACTATTGGCCGGGCCGTGCGTGAGATAAAATTCGACTTCGTTATGATGTGGGAGGATATGGCTTTCAATAAAGGGCCAATGATTTCCCCGAGGCTATTTGATAAATGGATGGTCCCGCGATACAAGCGGATAACCGACTTCCTGAAACAGCATGGCTGTGAAACCGTCATAGTTGACTGCGACGGCAACATAAACGAGCTTGTTGGCCTTTGGCTGGACGCCGGCGTAAACTGCATGTTTCCGATTGAAGTCCGTGGAAATTCAGACCCGGTGGCTATTCGAGAGAAGTATGGCAACAGAGTCTTACTTGCCGGTGGGGTCGATAAAACACAGCTTATCGAAGGTAAAGAATCGATCAGGAAAGAGATCAAACGAATAGAGAAGCTGGTCCAAATGGGCGGTTATATTCCTCATGTTGACCATCGCTGCCCGCCGAATGTGACGTACGAGAATTACTTGTATTATCTCGACGTGAAGCGCGATACATTTGGTATTCCCAGACCAGCGCCGTATGAAGAAAGAATGGCTGCGAAAGTATAAGACACAAAGGGGCCTAGATGTCGAAAGCGAGGCTCCTTGTCCCAACTTGACCGCTTGCTAAGGATCGATTACATCGATGGCCGCGGCTCGGCTCCCATCACAAGTCCATCGACCCGCTTGTTGATTTCATTCCAGTTTAGATTTTGGAAGAACGCTTCGAGATACGGCGGACGTTTTACGCCATAGTCGATCATATATGCATGCTCGTAAGTGTCCAGTACGATAACCGGCATTGCGTTCCAAATCCCATAAGTGTTGTGGTCATCGGCAATAAAGTTATATAGCCGAT
>JAUSEB010000172.1 GCA_030650495.1 Armatimonadota bacterium
CTTGGGAGTGTTCAAAAACCGTAGCCTAGCCCCTTGTGGGCGTCATATTGCAGTCAACCTGAGCGTGAATTGACGGGCATAAAGCCCTAGGCTACAGGTATATAGGACTTTTTGAACACTCCCTCTTTGAAGCCGAAGATAAGTTTAATGTTGAAGGTTGAATGAGGCAATACCGGTGTATTAAACATTCAACCTTAAACTCTCTCCAGACTTCATGATTGCCTGCTAATCCAGCGGCCTCCGATTAAAAAATAATACCCCAAAATGACTGTATTAACCACGATAAACAGAACATTTTCCCTAATTGATCAGTCTAATAAGTGTAACAAGCTCATCGTTCATGCTTTCCGCCGTGAATAGGTGGAAAGGCGAGGATTCGGGGTTCAAAGGCGAGCCCTGGCTCCCGACGACCCCCGCAGCATCCCCGCGCGGCGCGGCAAGGATAAGCGCCGCCTATCACCGACTGACTGGCAAGGACGCAACTGGTTTGTAGTTGTTCCGGTTTGCCTCGCTGGAAGGGAGGTGTCCTCGGTGTTAACAAACGTCTGCTTGCATCTCTTGATTCTGCTTTCCTTTTTGCTCGCGTCCTTGTGGACTGGTCCTGCATTTGGCGCGGTTGCCGGTTCCAGACCTTCTCCACAGCCGACAGCGTACGTCAAACAGAAAGTGTTGGGAGTCCGTACGCACATGGTGATTGTCGATCTCAATGACTCATCCATGGCAGTCAGTGTGGAGTTGGCGCGCAAAGGGATACGCACGTCGGAGCCGTTCGGCTCCATGGTTTCCCGGACAAGGCCGGTCGCCGCGATCACGGGAACGTTCTTCTGCACGAAAAGTCTGGTTCCGGTCGGAGATATAGTCGTTGACGGCAAGCGAGTGCACCGAGGGCCGATAGGGGCTTGCCTGGGCGTCACACCGGATAATAAAGTAAAAATTTCCCCAGCCTACAAAGGGATGAACGCCGACTGGGCCGGTTGTGACGCGGGTATAAGAAGCGGCCCGCGGTTGATCTCTGAAGGACGGATTTGCATAAACGCTCGAAAGGAAGGCTTTCGGGAGAGGTCGCTGTTTGGCCGCCGGGTCCGGGCGGCGATTGGAGTGACGGCTCATAATAAATTGCTGCTTGTTATAGTGAAAACTCCCGTCACGTTCAGCGAGCTTGCGAAAGTGATGCGCGCCCTGGGAGCGGTGGAGGCGATGAACCTTGACGGAGGATCTTCCGTGGCGCTGTCGTACCAGAACAAAATCGTGGTGCGGCCGGGCAGGCGTTTGACGAACCTGATTGTTATCAATAAGCGGAAGCCGATGGCTCCGATTGCAGCTTCGGGAGTTGTCGTGGCAGCGATAAAACCGGCGCTTCCAGTGGTTCCAATTTCGATCCCTAGGCTTACAACAAACACCGCGCCAACTCCCGCCGAACCACCAACGGTATCCGCCGTCTTGCCCGAACAACATGTAGTTCTGCCGGAAAAGGTGACAGGGAAGATAGTTGAGTAGGGGAGTCGAGGGAATCGAGATGCTTCGGCTTGTAGTTCAAAGCCGAAGCCTATAGTAGCAATGTTGCCTTCGGCTTCAAAGAACAAGCCGAAGGATAGAACCCGACAACCGACAACCGACAACCGACAACCGAAAATTCCCGTCCGCCTGTTGACCATGTTTTTGCGGCGTGCTATGATACGTAGTAAATCCGGCCTGGCTAATAAAACCAAAAACGAGCCCTGATGGATTGGGGCGGCCGGCTGCATCGGCGGATAACTACGCGTGAAGTTTCTATCTGACTGGTTCATAGGTGGTTGGTATCTCGCGGGCGGCGGTTGGCAGACGCTCGTAGCGTCTATCGTCGACATTTTAGTCGTCGCGCTTGTGATATACAAGCTCATTATGCTCGCCAAGCGAAGCCGCGCATGGCAAATTCTGTGGGGACTCGGATTCTTCCTCATTCTTGGTTTCATAAGCGACTGGCTGCAACTCCACACGCTGAGTTTTCTACTCGTATCTTCACTCAACATCCTGCCAGTCGCCATTGTTATCTTGTTTTACCCTGAGCTAAGACACGCTCTTGAGGAAATCGGCCGGGTCGTGGGATGGGGACGGAGCTTCTCCTCTTTGGCGCAAAAGGACGTGTCGGATATTGTGCGCGAGGTCGTTCGGGCCGCTGCGCGGATGTCGGAACAGAAGATCGGGGCGCTGATTGTGCTGGAACGCGAGACAAGTCTGGACGAAATCACCGCCACTGGAACCCCTGTTGACGCAGTAGTAACGAACGATTTGCTCTGCACGATATTCCACCCCGGAAGCCCGCTCCACGATGGCGCGGTCATTATCAGAGGCAATCGGGTCGTCGCCGCGGGCTGCACGCTGCCGCTCAGCGATAGCGTTCACATCGGGACGATGATACACACCAGGCACAAGGCCGCGTTGGGCGTTACCGAGGAAAGCGACGCCGCTGTTGTGGTAGTCTCGGAGGAAACGGGGACTATCTCAATGTCCTCTGAAGGAAAGCTGCACAGGGGAATGAACGAGGACTCTCTGACCAAGAGTTTGTATGCGGTGTTCGGGGTCACCGACAGGCCCCGGAGGTCTACTTTCGCCAAGACTGTTGACGGCACGCTCAGGAAAGCAAGGATCAGGTCCTAGGAACGACGATGCGCGAAAACTTAGGGTATAAGCTGCTGGCGCTGCTGATGGCCATACTGCTGTGGGCCAAAGTGAACGGTGACCGCAACCCCAACATTACGAAGAAGATCGATAATGTGCAGGCGGTATACGCCAGCCTTCCCAAGGGCTATTTGCTGACTGACGCCCCAAAGCGCATCCAGGTCAATGTGACCGGCCCCCAGTCGGTCCTCCGCTCGCTGGACGCTTCTCAGATCAAGGTTAGAGTGGATTTGAGCGGCGCGGAGGTAGGAACTCATTCCATCAAGCCGAAGATCAAACCTCCCCACAGCCTGGTCGATAAAGTCAGGCTTTCAGCTAAAGACATTGAAGTCAGGATAGAGACATTCAAGCGCAGGTCGCTCGATATAGCGGTTTCGTTCCAGGGAGTCGCGCCTCTGGGATACACATTTGGCCAGGCCGTGGCAAATCCACCGGCGGCGGTAATCAGCGGCAGAAGCAGCCTGGTGGACCGTGTGCGGCGGCTCAATGTGCTGGTCAGCCCCGGTGTTACTCAGCCCTCGGATGAAGATTATTACCCGGTGACGGCGCTCGACGCTGCGGGGAACCAGATAAAGGAATTGACCATCGAGCCAAGCCGCGTGTCGGCCAAGTGGGAGCTGAAGGAAGCGCAGGCGACCAAGTCCGTTATCGTCAGTCCCACCATAATCGGCCAGCCGGTCTATCCTCTCAGGGTGTCTTCGGTAACCGTGTCTCCTCCGGTTGTCACCATATACGGACGCCCGAACAATCTGGTCAATGTGAGCACAATATCAACGGAAACGATTGACATCTCTAACGCGGTGGAGACGATAACCCGCACCGTCTCGCTGCGAACGCCCTCAGGGATAAAGTCAACCGACGCGCAGACAGTTAAAGTGACCGTGAAGATCGTACAATAAATGGGAGGGTTGAGGGTTGAGGGTTGAGGGTTGAGGGTTGAGTGAAAAGACTCCCCTCGACTCGCTCGACTCACTCGACTCCCTTCATATCATCAGGAGGCTTTGAAGGTTGGGAAAACTCTTTGGCACCGATGGAGTTCGAGGACTGGCCAACACTGAACTCAGCCCGCTGCTGGCTCTGAAGCTGGGGACCACGGCGGCTCATGTTTTAATCGAAAGCAAATCTGACGCGACGGTGTTGGTCGGGCGGGACCCCAGGTTGTCGGGGGATATTCTCGAATCCGCCCTGGTCGCCGGGATTTGCTCCCAGGGCGTGGACGCGATTCTGGTCGGCGTAATCCCGACTCCGGCAGTGGCGTACCTTACGGTCGAGACAGGTTCCGCCGCCGGGGCTGTTATTTCCGCTTCGCATAATCCCGTGAAAGACAACGGCATCAAGTTTTTCGGCCCTGATGGCTACAAGCTGGATGACGCGATTGAATCGGCCATCGAGGACCAAATAGAGAATTTCGACTCATTCCACCGCCCGTCGGGAGCCGACGTGGGCCACCTTCGCCGCTCCCGCGAGCTTGCCCAGAAATACGCCGCGCACACCAAGAGTTCGGTGACTTGCAACTTGAACGGGATGAAACTAGCGCTCGATTGCTCCAACGGGGCGGCGTCGGAATTGGCGCCGCAAATATTCTCCGAGCTTGGCGCAGAAGTATT
>JAUSEB010000173.1 GCA_030650495.1 Armatimonadota bacterium
GTATGAGTTCAGTTCTCCGGGAGATATTCTCTGCAAGCAAGGTGTGAATATTTTCTATTTGCTCTGACGATCATCTCCCGACAGGCCACAATGGTGTTTTGACCCTGCAGCGCCCAAGTCTCAAACAGGCTTCTCAAAACGCTGTGAGTATGGGAGCCTTTAGCAGAGCGTGTTCCTCCACTTATCTTGCGAGCTATCACGGCAGGTCGAACCGCGCGTTCGGCGGCGTTGTTTTCAGATGGAATCTCCGGATACTGCACAAAGGGAAATAGCTCGTCAAGGAATCTGTCTATCCGCTGGGCAAGCACACGTTGTGGCGCGGACTTCACCCCCAAATATCCCTCGGCAAGCGCCAGAAGCTCGGATTCAAATCCCTGACGAAGCTTGCAGCGTTCGTTGTCGGTGTAGTCGAGTTCCACCGTCGCCTTGGCGCGATAGTATATATCCTTTACGCTCTCGACCCAAGGCGCCACGGACTCATATTTCTCCGCCAAGGCCTTAAGATCACGCAGAAAATGAATCCAACAGCGCTGCTTGACGCCATCATAGATATTGTAGCCGCCATAGAAGTCAGCGACCAATGCCCCCACGAACCGCTCCAACACTTCCTTGACCACGGCTCCCGCGCGGCTGTGATTATACGTAAAGTAGCGCGCCCGTGGAGTTGAAAAACTCCAAAGGTAACCGTTCACGCCATCTTCCCGCCAACCCGTCTCATCGCCATGAACCACCGGAGAACCCCGCACCGATTCAAGCAATTCATCGTAGTCGGCTTTGCCGATCCTGGCTATCTCATGTAAAAGCTCGCATATCTCGCCGTTTGATACTTTCAAACCATAAAGCGAGTCCAACAATTGCCTTATCAAGCCCACCGGAACACGGCAAGAGATCTTTAGATAGGCTATCAGGCTCATAAGTCCGATTCCTATTGACTTCTTGCCCACCACCATATCCCCAAGGGCATCGGGCGCGTCGGGAGTAGATCGCTTGCCGCATACCCCACAACGTCTTTCGATGAACAAGTGGTCGGTCACCTTTACCGGCGCCGCCGGAATATCGATCACCTGATGCTTCCACTTCACCGTCCCGCCCGCAAGCTTTCTGCCGCAATCAGGACATCTATCCACGGCATGGCAGACCACTTCGGTCGGAACAATACTCTTGCGAGCAAAAGAAGAACTCCGATTCTTGCGAGGTTGCTTATCGTCTTTTTTCTTGACGCTCGCCTTTATCTGCATCAAGCCGGACTTACCGCCTTTAAGACGCGCTATCACCTCTTCAAGCTCGGATATGCGTTCGGACTGAGCTTGCGCTATCGCCTCAAGACCGGCGATGCCACTCTTTTGCATCTCCACCGTATCGTGCAGCTTTATGACCAGAGCAATAAGCTCTTCTTTTTTCAGATCATCAAGTCCACTCACATGGACTAATTACACATCCACCACAGAAAATCATTACTTAAAATGAAAAATATTTGTAGAATTTTCGCCCGAACATCAATTGACCTCAGATAACCGGAGAACTGAACTCACTCACGTAATAGTTCACTATTGGTGAGTACGATTTTCAACCTCCCCCAACCCCTCCTTCGTAAGGAGGGGAGTTTCGGACTTCCCCCCTTGAGAAGGGGGGATTGAGGGGGGTTATTGCTACCCAACCCTGAACAGTTACGGACTGACAGGCAAATAGTCGAATCTGTTCTATTCGCGCGCGATGGCATATCGCGCGTGATCGGGGTTCGCCAAACGCAATACGGACTACGATCTACGGACGACGAACGACGAACTAGTGCAGTTCTTTGATATTTCCCGTCTCCATGTAGTAGATGCGCTCGCAGACGTTTGTTATGTGGTCGGCTATGCGCTCCAAATAGCGGGCTATCAGGATAAGACGGACGGCCTGAGAGGCGAGGGTGGGGTCTTTTTCTATATAGACGACCAATTCATCGTGAAGCGTGCGGTTCAGGCGGTCAACTTCATCATCTTCTTTGACGATCTTCTCGATCATAGCAGTATCCCGTTTGACGAACGCTTCCAGTGATTCACGGAGCATTTTCTGGACGAGTTCGGCCATTTTGGGGATGTCCACCAGCGGCTTGAACAGCGGTTTTTCCGACAGTATTCTTGCAGTCTTGGCGATGTCCACGGCGTAGTCGCCCATTCTTTCGACATCCGTGATGATTTTAAGCGTCGCGGCAATTGTTCTTAAATCCCTTGCCATCGGCTGCTGGAGAGCAAGCAGCCGGAGGCATTTCATCTCGATGTCGAGGTTATAGCCGTCAACGATGTCGTCCATCTGGATGGTTTCGTCCGCCAGAGGAATGTCTCTTTCCACCAAAGCCTTGACGCACTTGAACAGCATCTGCTCCACAGCGCCGCCCATGCGCAGCAGATCTTGCTGAAGCTCCTTAAGCTGTTCATCGAAACTTACTCTTGTGTGCGCGTCCACCAAATGTCCTCCTGTAGAAGCTGTCAGTTATCAGCTTTCAGCTGATAGCTATTCTAAAAGCAGATTTCTCGACTCCGCTCGAAATGACGGCGGCGGTGTATCGGCAATTCATTGCCGATACTGCACGTTTCGGCATTTGAAATGCCGAAACACCTTCTACACTCATCTATTCTACCCGAATCTGCCGGTGACGTAATCCTCAGTCCGTTTATCTCCCGGTGCGGTGAAGATCGATGTCGAAAGGCCGTATTCGATCAGTACACCGGTCAGGAAAAATCGCGTGTATGTCGAGACGCGGGCCGCCTGCTGCATATTGTGCGTCACGATAATGATTGTGTAGTCCTTCTTCAATTCATCCATCAACTCCTCTATGCGAAGAGTCGAAATGGGGTCCAGAGCCGACGCCGGTTCGTCCATCAGCAGAACCTCCGGCTGAACGGCAAGCACTCTTGCGATGCAGAGCCGTTGCTGCTGGCCGCCGGACAAGTCCATCGCGGATTTATTCAAATTATCTTTCACTTCGTCCCAAAGCGCGGCCTTCTTCAGGCTTTCTTCTACGATTGGTTCAAGTTCATCGCGCCGGTTTATTCCATGAATCCGAGGTCCGTAAGCCACGTTTTCGAAGATAGACTTAGGGAAAGGGTTGGGACGCTGGAAGACCATGCCGACGCGCTTGCGCAGCTCGACCACATCCGCTGTTGAAGAAAGCACGTTTTGGCTTTTTACGATTACCTCGCCGGTAGTGCGAGCGCCAGGTATAAGATCGTTCATCCTGTTGACCGAGCGCAGGAATGTCGATTTGCCGCAACCGGAAGGGCCGATTAGCGCGGTTATGTCCTTTGTTGCAATGTCCAGGGTCACGTCCTTTATCGCCTGGAAATTACCATAATAGACGCTCAGGTCTCGCACGCATATCTTTTCGGACGCCTCGCAAGACAGTCCTTTAAGTTCGGCCAATTTACCAACCACAGGCTGCTTTATAAGTACCTTCCCAGATTTGGTTACCACTTTCGAGACCTCCGAAAACGCAATCGAATCAATGTAGCGACAAGGTTCATTCCCAAGACCAAGACTAAGAGAGTGGTCGCGGTTCCCCATTGCACTTTTGGCGGCGCATTAGGGACCTGTGTCGCCAAGACAAACAGGTGGTTGGGCAAAGCCATAACCGGATCGAATATGCTCCTTGGCAAAGCCGGCACGTAGAACGCGGCGGCGGTGAATAGTATGGGAGCCGTTTCACCCGCCGCCCTGCCTATGCCGAGTATCAGGCCGGTGATGATGCCCGGAACCGCGTTCGGCAGGACAACTCCGCGCACGGTCTGCCATTTGGTTGCGCCGAGAGCCAGGCTCGCTTCCCGAAAACTCTGTGGAACCGTGCGCAGGGCTTCTTCGGATGCGGTTATCACGACCGGCAGGGTCAATAAGGCCAGCGTGAGTGAGCCGGAGAGTATGGACATACCGAAATTCAGCAGAAGCACGAAGAGTCCGAGTCCGAACAGGCCGTAGACTATGGATGGCACACCCGCCAAATTCACAATCGCCAGCCGCACGAGTCTAATCAATGGTCCGGGTCTGGCGTATTCGGTGAGATACACCGCCGCGAGGACTCCGACCGGCAGGGCAAATACGATGGTCCCGGACACAAGGCAAAGAGTTCCGATTACCGCCGGGAATATGCCGCCTTCTCTCATGCTGTTGACAGGGGGCTGCGTGAGGAATGTCCAGGTCACGGCGGAGCCGCCTTTGGACACTAATATGTAGAGAACGGCAATTACCGGAATGACGACAATCACCGCCGTCATCGCCAATATGGCGAAGACCACTTTTTGCTTCTTCTGTTGAAAACTCGATGATGGCTTTCTTGAGTCCATAGTTTGTCTACTTAGTCTTATGCAGCGCGATATCCGCTATCAAGTTAATAATGAAAGTTATACCAAACAACAGTATTCCCAGCGCGAACAGGACATGATAATGCGGCGAATAGTGCACGACTTCACCCATCTCGGCGGCTATCGTAGCCGTTATTGTTCGCACTGGTTGAAATAAGCTGTGCGGGATGACCGCCGCGTTTCCCGTTACCATCAGCACGGCCATCGTCTCGCCGATTGCCCGCCCGATTCCAAGCATCACCGCCGCGATAATACCGTTCTTCGCGGCTGGAACGACCACGCCCGAAATCGCCTGCCATTTGGTAGAGCCAAGCGCCAAAGCCCCGTCGCGATATTCTTTGGGAACAGCGACGATCACGTCTTCGGAGATGCTGATTATCGTCGGCATCGCCATAAACGCAAGCATTATCGACCCGGTCAGGGCGGTCAAGCCGGTCGGCAAATTAAACATCTTTTGTATGAACGGCGCAAGCGTGACCAGCCCGATAAAGCCTATAACCACGGAAGGTATCCCGGCCAAGACTTCTATTGTCGGTTTTAGTATTTCTCTAACGGGAACCGGAGCGACTTCGGCTATGTATATGGCGCAGGCGAGTCCGATAGGCAGGGCTATTGCTATCGCTCCCAATGTCACCCAAAGCGAGCCTAAAATCAGCGGAAGCGAGCCGAATATTCCCGATAATGGATACCAATTTATTCCCGCCAGGAACTTGCCGGCGCTGACGTATTTGAACGCCGGGAGTCCGTCTCGCAAAAGAAAGACGAAGATCAATATCACGATGATGATCGCCAGTATACCATTGAGACGGATGAACTGCTCGATCAGCCACTCTTTGACCGAACTGACTGACCTGCGGCGCGCCGCGAGTCTGGCTTCGGTTATGACTTCCACTTATGACCTCACTCGTAACTGTTCAGGATTGGTGAGCAATAACCCCCCTCAATCCCCCCTTCTCAAGGGGGGAAGTTTTGTAATTCCCCCTTCTAAAGGGGGGAAGTTGAACTCCCCTCCTTACGAAGGAGGGGTTGGGGGAGGTTGAAAATCGTAATCATTAAGAGTGAACTCTTACCCTCACTCGCCGGGAATCCGCACGAACCCCGCCTCTTCCACTATCTTCCGGCCTTCTTTGCTGAGTGTGAAATCTACGAACTTTTTGATATTCCCTTTCGGCTCGCCGATAGTATACAGGTATAGTTTGCGGGAGATCGGGTATTCGCCCGAAGTAGCGGTTTCGACAGACGGCTCAACATACGGTTTTCCCTTGGCCTGAGCGATTGCCAGGGGTTTCTGCTTACTTCTATCCAGCCAACCCAGGCCGAAATAGCCGATTGCGGCGGGATTGCCGGTTACTTCCTCGGCTATCGTCTGAGACGAAGGCAGCATCAAGATCGACGGGGCAAATTCCTCCGGCCCTTTGGCGTTGCCTCTTCGCACGACATGTTCGAGGAAATATACATGCGTCCCGCTGTTTCGCTCTCTCGACAGCGCGACTATCTTTTGATTCCGGCCCCCAACCTGCGACCAGTTAGTGATCTTGCCGGTGAAGATGTTTGATAGTTGATCTATGGTAAGTTGTTTTACGGGATTTGCCGGGTTTACGACTACCGTCAGCGCGTCTAACGCAACCGGGATTTCCTTTGGTTCGCGGCCAGCCTTTTTCGCCTGTTCGATTTCCTCGGAAGTCATCTCGCGGGACGCTTGAGCGACATCCGTGGAGCCGTTGATGAGCGCGGCTATTCCGGTTCCCGATCCGCCGCCGGTGACGGAAATCCTTACGCCGGAGTCTTTCTTCATAAAATCCTGCGCCCAGGTTTGGCCGAGCGAAACCATCGTGTCCGAGCCTTTTATATCGATGGCGTTGTCCGACTTGGCGGTTCGTCTCGCGCAGCCGGCGCTTATAACAGCCACTATCAGCGCAATTGCGATAAGTATATTTAATCTCCTCAACATTCCCATCTCTCCTTGTTTAAGTCTAAAAGCCCATTTGCTATCATTGTACGCATATTACCTTACAGGAAGATTACAGCCGATTTACATTGAGCTTACCCGTTGCTCATGAACAGCACACATCACCGGAAGTGAACCCAAAGGTATAGTGGCTAGATGGTGAGTTTAGAGATGAGAGTTGAGGGTTTAGAGAGGCAGACTTCGGCAGCATGTTGTCGGGGGTTCTCTTGCCCCCTGATCAGGATGGATTTGTTTCGGCATTGAAATGCCGAACCACGAGAAGCATTATTGCGGCCCATATTGCGATTAAGACAGATAACCCAAAAAGCCGCAGCGCCAATGAGGTTATTAGCAGGCTGGACGCTGCTAGAAACTTCGCAAAGAATACTTTCCGAATGATTTTCATAGCCTTTTGGTTAGCAAGGTAGCCTTCACTCGCGCGTAGAGCGGAAATCCTTATGATGAGCAGGGATACTTCAACCGTGAGTATAGCTGCCGACACTATAACCGCCGCGGAGATCCCACAGTATTGCAGTACAATAAAAAATACAATAGCAACAACAGCTAACCTGCCGCAGGTCATTAATGACAAAAAAGCGTATAGCCATAAGCTCCGTATGCGTATTTGCATTGGTAGATACCTATAGACAACTACTGATGATTGCCATTGCTCTTGTTATTCCGTCCGTTGCCGTCGCCTTCGCCGTTTTCGGCGGATTCGGGTTTGGGAGGTTTGGTCACTTTGATCTTGTGGACGCGGCCCGCGTCGGTCTTCTCGACTATGAACTCGACGCCGTTGTAGTGTATCGCTTCACCTTCGACCGGCTGGCGGCCAAACAGGCCGAAGACGAACCCGCCGATGGTCTCGTAGTCCTCTTCTTCGGGCAAATCCATGCCCATCTGTTCGTTCAAGTCATCTATGCTCATTCGCGCGCTGACTAAGCACGAGTTATCGTCTATGCAGTCGATGAGCTTTTCTTCAAAGTCGTACTCGTCCTGAATTTCTCCAACGATCTCTTCAAGAAGGTCTTCTATGGTCACAAGTCCTGCTGTCCCGCCATATTCATCCCTGACTACGGCCATTTGAATCTTGCTGCGTTTGAAGTCGGCAAGAAGCTCGTCAACCTTTTTGTTCTCAGGAATGAAATAGGCGGAACGCATCACTTGCTTGATGTCGATGTTGAACTTTTGCTCTTTCAAGGTGGGGAGCAAATCTTTTGCGTGGACGATGCCGAGAATCTTGTCAACGTTATCCTCGTAGACTGGAATTCGCGAGTGTCCGCATTTCACAATGAGTTCGAGAAGCTCGTCGATAGAGGCGGTCACTTCGATGCACTTCATATCTATGCGCGGGACCATAACCTGCCGGACGACTGTGTCGGTGAACTCGAAGATGGAGTGGATCATCTCCTTCTCTTCTTCTTCGAGCACGCCTTCTTCTTCTCCGGCTTCGACCAGCATCTTCAGTTCTTCTTCAGTAAGAATCGGCGCGGTGAACCTGACTCTGCCGCCAAATGGCCGCACTAGTAGATCGCTTGTGACGCTCACGACTTTTACAACTGGGAGTAATATCCACGAAAGGAATCTTACAAAGCCGCCGAAAAGTAAGGATATCCGCTCAGCGTGAAGCATCCCTATGCTCTTAGGGGTTATTTCCCCGACGACGAGCATAAGGAAGGCTACCGCCAGCGTTACAAAGAATATGGCGATGCCGGTCGCGTTTTCCGAGATTATCGGTATTCTGAGATAGTGCAGCGATTTTGCGACCGGCTGCGCAATGCTTACGGCCGCGACTGCTGAGGCGAACAGGCCAACCATCGTCACGCCTATTTGTACCGTCGACATAAACGCGGTCGGGTTCTCCAGCAGTCGCTGAACGACTTTCGCTCTTGCGTTGCCTTCTTCCGCCAACTGTCTTATGCGCGTCCTGCGAACCGAGACCAAGGCAATCTCCGCCATGGCGAAGAAGCCGTTTAGCAGGATCAGCAGCAGGATCAATATGATTTCCATTAAGATACTACGGTTTGGGTCTTCCAATTTGATTGTACACTCCTACTCTGTGAGCAGGCTGGGGCGTGGGTTAGAAGTTAGGAGTTAGAATAGGACCCCCAACTCTCAACTGAAACAACCTCAATTCCCAAATGGCGCTAGCCAATAGACTGCGGTCGTCACGCAAATTGCCAGTATCGCCCCAAAGACAACCTCCTTAACTGTATGTATTTTCCCTTCAACGCGGCTCTGAGCTATCAGGAACGCCATCAGCACCGCCAGCCCGGCAACGGGAATGCTGGGCTTCAAAAAAACTATTGTCATCGCAAAGAAGAAACCGAGGGCGGTGTGTCCGCTGACAACTCCACCCTTCCAAAGTTTACCCTTTCCGCCGGCCACTTTCCAGATCAATATGTAAATCATCAATAATATAACGCCGACAAGGAACATCATCGTCCAATGCGGCCTGTGCGGCGATATAAATTCAGGCAGTTCTTCCCAACGATTGTCGCCGAAGAAGAGTAAAAACCCGACTGCCAGGGCGTTTACCGCCGCTATCAACACCGCTCCGGCGGCGATGTCTTTTGCGAACTTGGCCAGCGGATGGTACGACTGCGTGACCAGGTCCACCATGGCTTCCACGGCTGTATTCAGCATTTCCGCCACTAGAACGAGCGATATACTGAACAAGAGAATTAGCACTTCCCAACGCTGCAGGTTCCAGACCAAACTCAGCAGCAGCACGAGCGCCATAATTAAAAAGTGGAACTTCATATGGCGCTGCGTTCGGAAGACGTGTACTACGCCCTCCGCCGCGTATTTGAAACCGTTTAACGGATTTTTAAGTCTCATCTAGCTATTTCATCCCCCAGGACGGCGGCTGCTTTCCGTCTCATTTCATCTGCTCCCGCATCGGTTTCGTCCTCGTATCCAAGCAGGTGAAGCAAACCGTGGGCTATGAGCAGATCCATCTCGTCGTCCGGGTTCTTATCTCTTTCCATCGCTTGTCGAACGGCTGTCTCCACGGAAATCGCGACATCGCCAAGCAAATCCTTCGCCGCTTCTTCGCCTTCTCCTTCTATTTGGGAGAAGGACAACACGTCCGTCGGGCGGTCGAGGTCTCTATAAGTCCTATTCAGTTCCTGCATACGCCGGTCGTCAGTCAGCAGCGCGCTGACTTCAACATCCTCCGAACAGCCTTCAGCTCGTAACAACTGTTTCACGGTCCGCCGGAGGCGGTTCGGATTTACCGGCAGACCCTGTTCGTTCCGTATCAGAATCTCCATTATCGGTCAGTTTCTTCCCATCTACCGTCAATACATCGGGATATTCTATTCTGGCATGAAGGGTAGACGAAAGTGTCCTGACAAAAGCGTCCGCTATTCTGCTTATGTCGCGGAAGGTCAGATCGGACTGGTCCAACTGTCCGTCGCGCAATTTTTCGTCTATTACCTTCTGCACAAGGCTTTCGAGCCGGGGCGGAGTCGGCTTGGCAAGCGATCTGGACGCCGCCTCTACAACGTCCGCGAGCATCACAATGGCGGCTTCCTTGGTCTGCGGTTTTGGTCCGCTGTAGCGGAATTGCCGCTCAAGAGCCGCGGAACACTCCTCCGATTCAGCAACTTGATTATAGAAATAGGTCACGAGCGATGTTCCATGATGCTGCAATATCACCTCATGGAACGCGGGCGGCAGCCCATATTCTTTTGCAATATCGATGCCGTCTTTTATGTGCGACGTGATTACCAACGCGCTCAATGTCGGGCTTAACCTGTCGTGGGCGTTTTCCACTCCCTGGTTCTCGACAAAGAAATGCGGACGGCGTATTTTCCCAATATCATGATAATACGACGCGACCCGCGAAAACAGCGAGTCGGCATGAACCGCTTCCGCCGCCGCCTCCGCGAGATGGCCCGTTGCCATACTGTGGGTATACGTTCCCGGCGCTTCCATCACCAGCCGCCTTAGCAGCGGTTTGTTTGTGTCCGACAATTCCAGCAGCGAGATGTGCGTTAGAATGCCGAAAGGCCTTTCCAAAACTCCCGTGCCGACCCAGAAGAACATACTTGCCGCCGCCGCCATAAGAGCGACCCAGCCGGAGCCGGTCAGCATATCCATCAGACTGTCACCGCTCATCGTTCCCACTATCCAGACCATCGCAATGTCGGTCAGCGCAATGGCGGATATCGTGCGGGTCAAATCGCCGCGGTCTCTGATATTCGCCACACTATATATCGCCACCAGGCTGCTTACCAATGTGACCGCCGCGAACCGAAGTTCGTTGTTCATTGTCAGGCCCGACGCAATGGAAAGAAGAGAGACTATAAGCACCGCGATTTGCGCGTTAAGCAGCACAGCCAGGAGCATACCGGCGGTGGTCACGGTCATCATGCCCAAATATCCCATTTGCAGGCCGCTCAGATTTAATCCGAGCATCCCGCCGCCCAGCTTCAGACCGAGCATGCTGAGAACTACTACCAAACTGAGCAAAGTAAGCTTGCGCGTGTCTTTGAACGCCTCGGGCTGGTATTCTTTCAAATATATCGTGACGAGCAGGACCAAAAAGACGATGAACAGGCTTAATGCGCTGGCCGTGTTATAGTCGATTTTCGGATGAGTGAGGCCGAGCGCGGAAAACTTGTCTATATGCGTCTGGCGGACTTCCTCGTCTTTGGATATGACCAACGCGCCGGTCACAAGCTGACCTCTGACCGCCTCGACTTTCTCTATAGCATCGTTTCTGAGCCGGTTTGTTTTGACTTCGTCATACACCTGGTTGGGCCGGACAACGCTTTCCGCGATTTCCGCCAGTGTTGAGGCCTGCGGTGTTTCTCCCAGAAGGCGATGCGCTCTTACGTCAATCTCTTCGCGCGCCCGCTTCATATCGTCCGTGTCGCTCTTGATGTCATGCTTGTACTGCTCAAGAACCAGCCGCCCCGCCAAATCCCGCATCGATTTCAGGTCGCGGTTTGTCGCCGAAATCATAACAACAAATGAGGCATGGGAGATGTCGGTTCTGATAAGCGAGCGGATGTATCTTGCTTTGGCGTCGGCTTCCGCAATCGCGTTATTTGCTCTGGCCTCGCGCACCGCCTGGAAGATGTCTTCCAAAGCAAGCATTGCGCTGTCTGAGGCGTGGGGCTTGGGAACGTAGTACTTGCCGACTCTCTCCGCCGCCGCTTCTCGCAGCCGTTCGGTCTGAACGGTGTCCCGATAAGTTACGGTGCGGTGGGCGCGTATATCCTCGGGGCTGGTTTCGCCGATCTTGAGCGAAATTTTGTCCGGGATAAGATGCAGGCATAAGAGGATAGCGAGGATTACTGTCGTGCCGACTCCAAGCGCCGTACGTGGCGCATCGATTACGGCATGGCTTTCGCCATTCTTATCAGAGTCTTTTTTCAAACCCCCAATCCATTGGGGCAAGTGAGGTTTCATAGGGTAATTGTGCGGGATCAGCCTTGCAGAATGCGGTCCACGATCTGGTTTACGATCTTTCCATCCGCACGACCCCGCACACGCGGCATTATAGCGCTCATCATGCGGCCTTTATCTTTCATACTAACCGCGCCTGTCTCCTCCGCGACCTCCTTGACGATCTTTTCGATTTCCGCTTCATCCATCTGTTCGGGAAGGTATTCGCTGAGGATCGCGAGTTCCATGCGCTCTTTATCGGCCAACTCCTGCCGACCGGCCTTCTGATACTCCTCTATGGCCTCGCGCCGCCGCTTCGACTCGCACGTAATCGCTTCCGTAATCTCTTCATCCGTGAGACTACGGCCTTTGTCTATTTCGGCGTTTTTAACAGCGGAGCGAGCGAGTCTCAAAGTCGAAACCTTGAGCTCGTCTCTCGCTTTCATCGCTATATTCAAGTCGTCAAGAAGCTTTTCAGCTAATGGCATAAGATAGCCTCTAAATAGAAGCTAGTACCTCGAGGCATTCTTTTTCATCTTTCTGATACGCGCCGCCTCTGCTTTGCGTTTCTTGTCGCTCGGTTTTTCATAATGTTCATGCTCGCGAGCTTCCTGTAAGACACCTGTCTCCTGAAGCTGCTTCTTGAAACGTTTGAGGGCGCTATCTAAAGACTCATTCGGTCTGACCTGTACCTGCGCCAATCATAATCCCTCCTCCATGGTCGCTGTTTCGGCTGGTAGTCAGCGGGTTGGATAAGGATCCCACAACACTAAACACTCATCCATGATAATGGGCGATAATGAATGAATAAATTACACTACCTACCAATTGCCGTTTTTCTTCTCTTTAGTCAAGTGTGATTATACCCCCTTTTCCAGGCAGGTGTCAAGTTAGTTGAGAGTGGAGTGTCTATGCAGAGCGATTATGTCACCTCTAACTGCAAACCGAAAATGTCACATGCAGAAAGAGGTTATATTCATAAGCCAGAAGGAACTGACACGCTACGATGTATTGAGACGAGCGTTGGATGGAACGATCAATCTAAAGGATGCTGCCGGTTATATGGGGGTAAGTTACCGGCAGGCCATACGCCTTAAGAAGGATGCCGAGAAAGGTCCTGCGTTTCTGGCCCATGGCAATCGTGGCAGGAGTCCATCAAACAAGATCGACGAGGATGTTCGACGAAGGGTTCTTGAACTCAGTAACGAGCAATACTCCGTTTTCAACGACACTCATTTCACCGAGGAGTTGACTAAACAAGGGATTGTGATATCGCGTGAGAGTGTGCGCGCGCTACGTCGTGGGGCAGGGATTGCTCCTAAGCGGAAGCGCAAGCCAAGAAAGCATCACAAGCGCAGATCTCGCAAGACCAGCGAGGGTTTGATGATTCTCTGGGATGGCAGCCCTCACCGCTGGTTTGGCAAGGAGCATGCGCCTTGTTGCCTGATGGCGGCAATGGATGACGCCAGAGGCAAGATACTGGCTTTGCTTTTTTGTGATAACGAGTGTAGCTG
>JAUSEB010000177.1 GCA_030650495.1 Armatimonadota bacterium
AATACACCACCCACCCCAAGGAGCCTTTGTGTATATTCCTTCATCCCGTCGAGATAACCGGCCCAATATTCTATCCATGATTTGGCGATATTAGTCCGCCCCGTGGAAAGCAGCACGGGATGCGCGTATGACAAGTCCTGAGGAAACGAAAAAGGCCAGCCGTTACCGGTGAAGCCCATCGGGCCGGACATTCCCAGCCCGTCATCATTGTAGGAATTAAGAATATAGGCGATTGAGCGGATCCAGGTTTGCTGCGCCTCTTCATCAGGCAAATCCAGCCACGCGCCGCGTTCCCACTCCGAATGCCACCATTGGCGGTTCCGCAGCAGCGACGTTTCCGCCGTGACGTCCGGCTCATCGTTCACCGTGATAAGCAGGCTCGATCGTCCGGTGGGGAGAAGAACCTTCACTCCATCCTCGAATGGAGCCATATCTGAATCAGTCCAGACCGAAAAACGCGCGGCGGCGTTCAGGCAACCTAGTTCGGCATGCCACGCTTTATCTTGCATCGACGCAGAAGCATCTACCGTCAGGCGCTGGTCGTAGTGAACATAAAGCTCCCGAAACGGCGCGATAACGATGGCGGGAGGTTTGCCGCTTACCTCGAACTGGAAACCAGCGATGTTACGCCCGACCGGGTCGAACCATGAAAGGATTTTGACCGCGTATTCCCCAGTGTCGAAATAAGTCGCCAGAGTCCCGTCATAGAACGATTGCTCCTGCGTATACTCGCGCGCGCCATCGGGTTCCGTTTCCCAGAATATTTTCGCAAGGGGTATGAGGTAATCGGCTCCGAACCGCGCCCGGACGTAGCGCTGAAGATGCATGAATTGCGTATTGCCGTGAACCGAATACGGGCAGGATTTGCCGGGCGGAACGTGCAGTCCCCAAGGCCCGTAACATGACCCGAATCTGCCGTTGCCCTGGTATAGAGGAACCCAGTCCATTCCGCTTTGTGGCGGAGCGCTCCTATTCACATTTGCGCGAGATATTATCGATTCAAGCGACATTCGATGATTTCCCTTTGTATTTGTTGCTCCGGCAGTCTGCTGCTTGCCCTCGGTTTATTAGGAAGAGGATCGGGGTGAGTGTGAAACCGGACAATAGATGGAGATTCGGAAACAGCCGCCAAGAAACACTAAAAGTCATCTCAGAACCTCCCCCGGCCCCTCCTTCGTAAGGAGGGGAGTTGCGTCCCGATAAATCGGGACGGCATCGGCAGCAGGCTACCGATGCAACAACCTCCCCCAGCCCCTCCTTCGCAAGGAGGGGAGCAAAACCGTCCCCCTTTAGAAGGGGGACTACAGGGGGTTTCCATAACAAGTAAGATATTTTTGAAATAGCTGCTAACTGCTTATTTTCAATTCACCTAGCCAATTAGCAACGTCTTTTGCGTGGTAAGTGAGGATTATGTCCGCTCCCGCGCGTTTGATTGAGGTCAGGATTTCCATTACGACACGCTGTTCGTCGATCCAGCCATTTGCGGCGGCGGCTTTGACCATCGAGTATTCACCCGACACGTTATATGCTGCGATTGGGATGTCGCTGATGCTCCGCGCGTCGCTTATGATGTCCAAGTAGGAAAGAGCTGGCTTGACCATTACTATGTCAGCGCCTTCTTCTAAATCGAGCGCAATCTCTCTAATTGCTTCGCGCCTGTTGGCGGGGTCCATTTGGTACGACTTGCGGTCGCCGAACTGCGGCGCGCTGTCCGCCGCGTCGCGAAACGGGCCATAGAAAGCCGACGCGTACTTGGCGGAATAAGCCATAATCGCCGTATCGACAAAACCGGACTCGTCCAGCGTCTCACGGATTGCCGCCACACGCCCATCCATCATATCCGATGGAGCGACTATATCGGCCCCGGCTTCGGCATGAGACAAGGCTGTTCTGGCGATCAATTCGACGCTTTTGTCGTTTACCACTTTGTTTCCCTCGACGACTCCGCAGTGGCCATGAGAGGTATATTCGCACAAACAGACATCGGTAATAACTATCAGATTTGGAGCTTCGGTTTTAATAGCGCGGACGGCCCTTTGTACTATCCCCTCAGCGGCGTAGGCTTCCGAGCCATATTCGTCTTTATTAGCGGGCAAGCCGAAAAGCAAGACCGCTGGAATACCCAACCGCCTGACCTCATCTACTTCTTTTGCCAGGGCGTCTATACTGAAGTGGTATGCTCCAGGCATAGAAGGGATTTCGAGTTTTACGTCGAGGCCGTTCCTTACGAAGATCGGATAGATCAGGTCATTTATTGAAAGTTCTGTCTCCCGAACCATCCGCCTGATGGCCTCATTTGTCCGCAATCGCCTCTGCCGCGTTATGGGAAATGTCATCGATTTTCTCCTGTGAAAAAAGCTGTCAGCTGTCAGCTGACAGCTTAAACCAATCCTCAACTCTTCCCTTTTCGTGCTTTCTCCCTTTCGTGCTTTCGTGATAAGAAATTCGCTTATAAGATATTAAGACTTCGCTATCTCCTCGTCAGTCAGGTAGCACGCCGGGTCTTGCGCCCAAATGTCATCGTAAACGGCCTTCGCCCGCGCGCGGAAATTGCCGTTGCAGATGTCAATCCACTTGCAGTTGGTCTGGGCGCATCTGCCCTTTAGAAGCGGCTTGCGGTCTTTAAGCCCGGCCATAATCGGATCGGATGTGTCCATCCAGATTTCACTGAACTTGCGCTCGCGGATGTTGCCAAAGCTGTGATTCCATGAGAACTGGTCGGCGTGTACGTTGCCCTGGTTGTCGATGCAGCCTATGCCGACGCCTGAACTGTTGCCGCCGTTCCATTGCAGAAGCTGCATTACCTCTTCAGCGCGCTCCGGTTGCTCTTTCAAGAGACGCATATAAAGATATGGACCGTCGCAGTGGTTGTCAACCGTGAGGATGTCTTTATCGAGGCCCCGGCGGTGGAAATCCATCGTGCGGTCCATTATCAAATCCAGCGCATTGCGGCTTTCTTCGTGGGTCAGATCATCACGCTGCATCTCGCTGCCGCGACCTGTATAGACCAGATGGTAGAAGCAGGCCCTTGGTATATTTTCCTGCTCTATAAAATCGAAAATTGCGTTCAGGTCTTTGTAGTTCCGGCGGGTCATGGTGAGCCGGAGACCGACCTTCTGCCCGACTTCAACGCAGTTGCGGAACCCGCGCATTGCGGCTTCGAATGCGCCCGGCTTGCCACGGAACTTGTCGTTTACATCCCCTATTCCGTCCAGGCTGATGCCGACGTAACCGAAGTCGGTCTCGCGTATCCTCTTTGCCATTTTAGGAGTGATGAGAGTGCCGTTGGTCGAAATGACCGGGCGTATGCCGCGAGATTTGGCTAATTCCGCAAGCTCGAAGATGTCTTCGCGCATAAGCGGCTCGCCGCCGGAGAATAGAAGGACAGGCGCGCCAAAATCGCCCAAATCTTCGACCATAGCTTTTGCTTCCTGGGTGGTCAGTTCGTTCTCGTAGCCGACGTTATCCGAGTCGGAGTAGCAGTGCACGCATTTGAGGTTGCACCGGCGGCTCACGTTCCAGACGACGACCGGCTTCTTATCCTTTGAATATTGGAGAAGATGCGCGGGCATCTTGGCGCTTTCGCGGCCATAACGCAGCGCGTCTCCGGGTGTAGCAGTTCCGCAGTATAACTTAGTAATACCGATCACTTATTTAATCCTATCCAACGCTTGTGTGATATTCGACTGTCGATCAACAAGCGCATGAACTAATCCTTCGATTGTATATTCGTCGGCAATTATGTCCGGCTTCAAACCATATTCCTCAGCAGTCTGCGCGGTTATTGGCCCGATGCAGGCAATCGTCACGCCTTCCGGTAAAGACGATTTGCCATTCTCTCCGATAAGCGCGACGAAATTCTTGACGGTAGATGAGCTAGTGAAGGTTATGATGTCGATTTCTCCATCATCCAGCATTTGTTTTATGTCAGCGGAATCCGAATCTTCCAACACTGTCTCGTAAACAATGACGACGGTAACATCTGCTCCCAACTCCGTCAGCTTCTCCGGTAAGACTTCTCGCGCAACTCCGGCGCGGGCGAGCAGTATCCGCTTGCCTTTCACGTCCTCAGGGAACTGGTCGATTACTGCTTCTGCAACAAACTTATCAGGAATGAAATCGACCCGTACGCCGAACTTCTCCAGCGTCTCGGCTGTCTTTGGGCCGATGGCGGCGATCTTGGGTCCGGCCAATACGCGAATGTCTCGATTGGTTTTCAGAAGACGCTTGACCAGGCAATTTACGCCATTTGCGCTGGTGAAGATCAGCCAATCAAACGACGCCATACCCTCTACGACGGTGTCCACCGGAGACCAATCAGCCGGTGGGACTATCTTTATTACGGGAAATTCGATGACTTCGGCTCCAAGATTCTCAAGCTCCTGGGTAAGCTCGCTGGCCTGCTCCCTGCTTCGGGTGACGACGACTTTCTTGCCGAATAATGGCCGATTGTCGAACCAGCGGAGGGTGTCGCGCAGCCGGACTACTTCGCCGACTATAGTTACAGCCGGGGACTTGAAGCCGGTCTGTTGGACTTTCTCAACTATGTCTCCAAGAGTTCCGACAAGCGTTTCCTGATTTGTGCGAGTCCCCCAGCGAACAAGGGCAATGGGCGTATCGGTGGCGCGGCCGTTTTTGACCAACTCCGATACTATGTTTGGCAGGTTTTCGACGCCCATCAGGAATACCAGCGTGTCTATTCCTGTCGCGATCTTGTCCCATTTAATGCTGGACTCGGTCTTGTTCGGGTCTTCATGTCCAGTTATTATCCCTAAAGTTGAACAAAGCTTCCTATGAGTCACGGGAATTCCAGCGTAAGCCGGAACCGCGATGGCGGAAGTGATGCCGGGGACGACCTCGAACGACACGCCTTCTTCCACAAGAAGCTCGGCCTCTTCCCCACCCCGGCCAAATACGAACGGGTCACCGCCTTTTAGACGGGTTACGATCTTGCCTTCTTTGGCCTTGTCGGCCAAGAGGTGGTTAATATCCTCCTGGCGCATTGCATGGTCGCTGGACGCTTTACCGACGTAGATCAACTCCACATCCGGCTGGGCGTGTTTTAGCAAAGCGGGATGCGCGAGCCTGTCGTAGACGATGACATCGGCTTTTTGGATGCACTCGACCGCCTTGAGTGTACAGAGCTTGGGGTCGCCGGGACCGGCGCCTACCAAATAAACTTTTCCGTAGCTGCTATTGCTCATATATTATTCTGTAAGCTTCGGCTTCAAAAAACAAGCCGAAGCATCTGTCAGCGAAAGTCAAACAGTCACAGTTTCAGGGATAGTCTCGCGGTTCAGTATCGTATCGCGTTTGCAAGCATCGTCGGCGCCTGGATAGTCGAGATTATAGTTCAGACCACGGCTCTCTTTACGCGCCAGGGCCGATGTGATTATAAGCTCGGCGACTTGGGCTATATTGCGAAGCTCCAGTAGTTCCGTATCCAGACGATGATGCAAATACATCTCATTTACGCGCGCTGATATTGCTTTGACTTCCGAAAGGGCGGATTCAAGACGCTGATTCGTTCTTACAATGCCGACGTATTTCCACATTAGCGATTGAAGCCGCTGGATCAGAGTATGAACTTCATCCGAAGGCGCGGGGTCATTTCGGGCGCTGAGATCATATTCCAGAGCAGAACCGATCAACGCGATTTCCGATACTTTTGATTCAATGTCCATCGCCGCTCGATGCGCGAAGACCACTGCCTCCAACAGCGAATTGCTCGCCAAACGATTTGCGCCGTGAACGCCGGTGCAGGCGACTTCGCCACAGGCGTAAAGGCCGTTTATGGTTGTTTTGCCGTTTACATCAGTAACGACGCCTCCGCAGCTATAGTGCGCGGCTGGGACGATAGGTATCCATTCATTGGTCATATCGATGCCGACGGATAGGCACTTTTCATATATATTCGGGAAACGATTTTTGGTCTTCTCAGGGTCCAAATGGGTTACGTCGAGATAAACGCACTCGTCGCCGGTGCGCTTTAACTCGGCGTCGATGGCCCTGGCGACCACATCGCGCGGAGCAAGGCAGCCCATCTCATGATACTGCTCCATAAACGTGCTGCCGTCTTTTAGCCGGAGAATTCCACCTTCTCCCCGGACCGCTTCGGAGATCAAGAAAGAACGAGCATCTTCGTGATAGAGGGAAGTCGGATGGAATTGGATAAACTCCATATTACCGACATCCGCTCCCGCTCTGAAAGCCATGGCTACGCCGTCGCCGGTGGCAATTTCCGGGTTAGTCGTGTGTTTGTAGACCCGGCCAAGGCCGCCGGTTGCGAGCATAACCACTTTTGCGCGGAAGGTTGTGACATCGCCGGTTTCAGTATCCAAGACATAGGCTCCACAGCAGGTTGGAACGCCATTTCGCTCTATAATCAACAAATCTATACCATAGTCGTGCTCGAACAATCGTATCGTATCGCAAGATTTTGCCTGCGCGACCAGCGCGCGCTCTATTTCGCGTCCGGTCAAGTCCGCCGAGTGGAGTATACGCCGCCGGGAATGTCCGCCTTCTCTTCCCAAAGCAAGGACGACCTTGCCATCCGAACGTTTCTCGCGTGTGAAGCGAACGCCGAG
>JAUSEB010000178.1 GCA_030650495.1 Armatimonadota bacterium
ATTGGGAATTCAGAGTTGCCCTTCTTAGGGTAAACGCCAGCAACCACATCGGCATCTGCTTGGATCAACCGCAGTAAGTCTGGCGGAACCCAGCCAACATCAGCGTCGATAAAGACAAGATCGGTGCATTTTGTGGCCAAGAAGTCGCGCACAATTGCATTGCGTGCGTCGTCGACATGGCAGTCGTAACTAAGCGTATGAAGATCGACGGCTATACCGGCCTCGCGCAGCAGCGGTAGGCTGTACGCGAGAGCCGGGAGATAACCGCCTGCCGACACCGACCCGGTATAGGTAGGCGTCGCCAGGAAGACGTGCGGGCTACCAGCCCAAGGACTATTAATATGACAGTACTTGCTCACGCACCACCCTTGATAGCGCCTAGTTCAACAAGTTCGGCACGCAACTGAAGCAGCAGTGTGTTCTGCTTGGCCATGTCGGTGATGACTTTGTTGAGCTGAGTGCGCAGAGTCAGGGCCACAGTCGAGGAAGCAAAGCCCCATACGCCAGCATAAGCGGCGGTTCCAGCCGCAGAGAACGTCGTAGCTCCAACCGCCGTGTAGGTTTGCGCAGTGAAAGCCGCCTGCGAAGCACTAGCCGGTTGAACAACCGGGGTCACGCCGTAGAAGCCGACCTTATCAGTTGCTGCCTCGCCAACTGGGTTTACCCCAGTGTGCCAAAGCGTTGTCGACTTGCCGATGAACGTAGCACGCTGGCCAGGCTTTAGTGTATAGACTGCGTTTGCGCCTAGGGCGTTGATCTGTCCACCAGTAGCCGGATAGACCTTTAGACTTGCAGTACGTACCGTGTTGATGACCTCGACCACCTTATCAGCAGCGGCAGTCGGGAGTTTTACGGCCTTGGTATCGTTCGCAGCCGTCACCGAATTTATCTCGGCGGTCATCGCGGCAGCACCGGCCTGATCGCTCGATAGCGCCGTTACGCTGGCACTTGATCGCGCAAGTCCGCCAGTCGCGCTATAGATCGCCGCCTTGCTATTGACAACAGACCCAGCCGCGGCACCTTCGAGAACGCCGAGTTCCCCTGTGTCAAGGCCCGAAAGCGCGGCAACTTCATCAATAAGGCTGGCACCATTTACTGTAATGTCGCCACCGGTCTCAATGGCGATAACGCCACCAGAAGCGACAACCTGTGTGTCGCCACCGTCTTTTCGATATACTTTTGGCTGGTAAGTCGCGTCTACCATGGCGATAATCTCCGTTAGTTGCGGCCCAGCAATCGCGCCATGCGAGTGCAATGCCTAGCCCATAGGGCACGGGTTAAGTATAACGCTGACGCTTATGTTTGACGAAGATGTTCTGGCGTGGTCAACTTAGAATGGTCATACCGCGCTTCTATTTCTTCTGCGGTCGGCAAATCTCGTGGCGTAAACTTCACCGTCTCCGCACCATCACGCCCTTCTATCTCAATCTTAACGCCATCGTACCCGTAAAATCTTTCCTCTGGCGGGTAGCATGCATCCATCAAACTGGTTTCTTTTGGCATTGCTATTTCGATGCCGCGTGCACGCGCAAACCCTAACCAGAATTCAACACAGCCGCGCCCACGTTCTGCGTGGTGATTATTTTCGTACGAAAAATCAAACCCCCACGGCAATAGCTGCTTAACTCCAAGGTACACGGCGTACGCGACCGCATATGCGGCGGTTGAGTTGAAGTAGCGCTGATTATCACAGGCGTTCAACACATCAGCAAGCGGGTATTCCACCATCCCAGGATAGTCTGGGTGTGGAATGCTTGTATAAATTGGACCTCGATGAGTCTTCAGCCACGGCAACATTGCCGCTATATTGCCGGTCGGGTTTGCCTCAGCACGAAGTTCTTGGACTTTTACATTATCCATGTGGAATGCGCGATCACATTGAATAATATTTGCGACCGCGTTTAGCCCCCACACCTCGTCACAAAGTTTTTTAGTAGAACCAAGCCGCTTAGTGACACGAACAAACGCCTCTAACGAAGGGCCAAGCCCCAATATTGCTACGGACTTAGGTCCATCAGGCGGCGGCAGAAACGGAAGGTCTATATCAGTCCTAAACTTTTTCGCCGTTAACGGTTTTTTCGTTTTCGACTTCGCCACTCGCTTCGCTACCGCCACTAACGTCCTCCCATTTACCTTTTTTGCTACCTCGGACTCGCTTCCATTTTGGCCCCACCATTCCACGACCTCGAACCCGCACTGATGGAGCAAGCCCGCGAACTCTAGCGTTGTATAATGACGGTAGTGAAACTTCTGTCTTCTCCAAGGGAATTTCTCCTCGTTAGGAACACTCGCCAACAGTAATGGAGCACATCGTAGTGAGTCGAGCAATGCCTGTGGATTACGCAAGTGCTCGATAGTCTCAAAACAAACAGCGGCGTCTTGTATGCCTATATTACCTATATTATCAGCATCTTCAACCACGTAAGAGATATGGTCGTGCGCATAATGTTTTTTTGCGTAAGCAACAGCCTCGACGCTTTTATCTATCGCCGTTACTAAAAACCCAGCGTCCGCAAGAATCTTAGACCCATAACCAACGCCGCACGCTACATCTACTACGCGCCCGCCTGGGCACTTTTTATTTAGTACTTTTGCCGCCCAAAAATATCTCGCGGTGTGATCGGGCCGGATGTTTTTAATATCCGGTCCGACTTGACGTTCACCTTCGTGCATTTACGCGACGCCCCTAGTCTATGTCAGATTAGGAAGTCGGCGCGTGGCGCGGAGAGTGCAGGATAGAAATAATAGAAATCGGACTACCGGCCGTAGCAGTCGAAGAAAGCTTCGCCTTAACAAACCTCTTGCTGCCAATATAGCCAAGCTTCTTGGTAAGATTGTCTCCAGTACCATCGGTACGGGTAGCCGCACCGAGGGCCGCTAGGGCTTCGGTACCCAACAGGTCTGTGTCTGCCACCGAAGTATACGATCCGCTAACCGTATCGCATTCAGTCATAAGCACGGTATATACCGCAGTTGCAGACGTGATTGCGCCGTAATCAAACAAAAACTCAACGCCATTGTAGCCGGCGGTATCGACCGCCGCAGTCGTTTTTCCGGTACCTGTCGTGCCGATTGCAACGGCGTGAACGCTTGAGCCGATTGTGATGTTATTGTGGAGGTCACGCATTGTCATGGGAATATTCCATACAATAGAGAGAAACGAAAAGTATCGCTCCGACTGAATTGCCGGGACGAGGTTCGTTTCTGACGCGTATTAAATTAATCTGGGAGAAAGGTCGGTGGGGCATTTCTCCCCCACCGATATTATTCAATCAACAATTATACGCTCGTGGTCATAATTGCGATTGCTTCGCCATTGACGATCTGACCGCCAAGGCGGCGGCGAGCAACAAACTTAACCTGCCCAGAAGACGCGCGAGTATAGTCATCGCGCATCACTGCAATGGCAAGCCGGTCTACCAGAATGTACGCACGCTTCCAGTCGCCGTACGCCATCGCCTTAAGACCAGCACCAAGTGCAGGCATATCAGGAGCCTCAACGTATGGGTCTCCATCAATCGCGTTCGGGCGGCCTTGTGCAAGTCCTGCAACCCACAGGTACTGACCATTACCGTCCTTAAGCTTTCGGATGGCCGAAAGCGTCCCACGATTGAGCACGAACGAGCCATTCGTAGCGTACCCAGTCTTGATTGCATACTTAAGTGTAAGGATGCCATCGGCAGTGACAGTTGTAGCCGCACCAGAATTGACGGCAACGGTGCCACCAGAACCAGCTGCGGTGCTTCCACCACCAACTGTCGCATTCAGGAATCCCTGAATTTGACCAACGCCGGTACCAGAGATAATCGCAGAACCTTCAAGTACGCCGAACTGTTCGACGAATTGACGCTTCAGAAGACTCTCTAGTGAGAACGCGGAGTCTTCTAGGTTTGCATATGAGACATAGACTTCCGCCGTCATCTCATGCACCGGAATGGTCTCAAGACCCCAGGTCATACCGGTTGTCTCGGAGCGTGTTCCAATTTCGGATACCCATACGGCGGTCAAGACTCCAGTTCTTTTTGGGTACTCAATCTGTTTCGCGTTGGTCTGATCGACAGTGACAAGACCGCGCATCGGAGAATATTCGACGATACCCTCGATGATGCTCTTGACATATTCTGCGGGCGCCAAGTAGCCGCCCGTAGTGTCGTCGGAAACAGTGAGTACGTTCAGGCGTTCACGCGTAATGCGTTCCTTACCGCGACGCATGAATTCGAAGAATGCAGAATTGACTTCCTCTGCCTTCGTCTTGGCTTCGGTCTTCTCGCCGTCCCTCGGGCGCTTGACCTCGGTCTCGATGCGGTCAATCTGCTCTTGGAACTTAACGCGCGCCTCAACTTCAGCCTTCGCCTTGTCTTGTATATCGACAAGCGCCTTAGAAATCGGCTCAAACTTGTCGAGTTCAGCCTGCAACTTCGCGATCTTCGCGTCGTAAGTTGCATCACGTTTTTTAGAGTCGGCCTCGACCGCTTCGCGCAGTTCCTTGGCCGCCTTTTCTTGGCCTTCAATAGCCTGGGCCTGTGTTAGGCCAAGCTTATCAAGGGCTTCTTTCAAAGCAGGATCCATTATAAATTCTCCGTTATTTCGGGACTGCCGCCTGCCTAATTGCAGCGACATTGATCAGACGCTCGATCGCTTTGATGGTCTCATCCCGAGACTTCTCATCAGCGAGACGCTTAGTCTGCTCATCCCGAGCGGACTGCTCTTCTTTGGCAATCGCATCCTCATCCCGAGGGTTTATTGCCTTGAAATTATTGACCACAATATCTGTGGCTTGTTTGCGGGTCGCACCATGCTCGCGCAAGAACGCCTCCGACTCGCGCGGGGTTGCCTCAGTAAAATTGAATGGTTTTTCGGCGACAGACTGCTCGTTATTTTTGTCAACCAGATCATCACCTGAGCCGCGCGGCTTTTTAGCCGCCGCCTTGGCAACAGCATGAAGCGCCTTCTCTAATTCCGACGGGAGATTGTAGATCGATGCGAAAAATTCCGTATCGAATTTCGCGGCCGGAGCAGGCTTTTTCTTGTTCGGAATTACGTTGTCGGCAAAACCTGCGTCGACAGCTTCTTTTCCTTTGAACCACGTTTCCGCCATAACCCATTTATGAATTTCTTTAACGTCTCCAGCAGTGCGATCTACATAAATTCCTTCGATGCTTTCTTGCAGACCATCTAAAACATCGGCTTCCGCACGCATGTCCTCCGCCGTTCCCATGGCAAACGACCACGGCTGATGTATCATCACGTAAGCGTTTTCGGCGATATTGATTACATCGCCAGCGCACATGATGACGGAAGCAATAGAGGCAGCCCAACCATCGACATGCATGATAACTTGGGCCGAGTGCCGCTCTAACGCGCGATAGATGGCCATGCCATCGAAGACAGACCCGCCTGGAGAATTCAACCGAACATTAATTGTCTTTGCTTTAATCTGCGTAAGTGCTGCCGCAAAATCCTGAGCGCTGCACCCAAAGTAACCGATCTCATCGTAGATGAATATTTCAGCAACGTCTTCTGGGTCGGCTTCATTGTAAATAATTTTATACCAAGACGCCTTAGAATCGTTTGCGTCGCGTCCAGCCGAGGTACTATTCTTCAATAGCGCACGCAAAGCAGCATGGCGGCGGGTCTGATCAATCATTTGGTTAAATCCTTGGCGGCCTAATTCTTATTAGGCTTTTGAAGCCTCGCCACGCACCGACGCGGCTGAGACGACGCGTACGCCCGGTCCACAACGACGAGTCGACATCGCCGTCGTCATTCAATATATTTCGATAAGTTCTGTTTGGTAACCAATTCCACGCCAAATTCAGATTGAATCTATGTACCTGTCCACAAACTAATTTTCCTAGCGCGATCGTAAGACGCCTATCAAATCCGTTATCTCCATCTGGCCGGATATGAAGGTAGCCAGACCGAAACGGAAACTTAATAAACATGCGCCACGCTTGAGTTATGTGCCGTCCGGCTTTTCTTCTTTGTCTAGTTTCTTAAGAACGTCGTCTAGTTTTGTGTCGGCGTCGCCGATCAAGCCGGATGCTTCGCGCAACAACTTCTCATTCTCGGATGAGAGAACACGACCAATCGCTAGACGATCTACGTTTGCAAACCCTGCTGGCGGCGCATTCGGATCTTCCGGCGGAGCATTAGGATCGGTAGAAGGTGCGTTCGGGTCTGTAGCAATCGACGGCGCGACGGTCCCCTTTGGCATTCCGTCAGGTTCCATCGGACGTGTGTTTACAGGAACGTAAAGATGGTCGCCGCCTTCGTAAGATGCCAACTCATCAAACGCGCGAACTTCGTTTGGTGTCAGCCAACCAGGAGCGCCGCCGCCGCCCAATGCTATCTTGTAGAACTCCGCCTTGTCCTTCATCGCCGGGTTGATAAAATCAGCCACGACAAAACCAGTATAAAACCCAGCCTTGCGTTCGGACGGCGACAACAACCAACGATCCATTGATCCGGCTACGCGGCTATGCAGCGGTCGTACGGTGTGGACTAAGTGAGCATTAAACATCTGCTCCGACGAAGCATAACTGGTATTATTTTCAGATATACCAATCATGATTGGTAGAACATTAAACCCGTGGCAAATTTCTTGAGCCTGCATCTTACGCGTTTCGATATGCTCACTATCGACGCCAGTCATACGAAATGGAGTCCACGTCGCCTCTTTATCCATCACCATTGCTTTGGCGGCGTTCTCAAGACCGGCGTAATTAGCCTTAACCCACGCCGCCGCACGAATTAGATTCGGTTCGTCAAGAGTAGCTTTGAATGATACCATGCCGGACGGCATAACGCCATTTGCGTGAATCGCTGCATGCGACTGTTCTGTTGCCATCGCCAAGCCGAGCGCTTCACGCAAAAGACGTACCGCGTCCAAACCACAATGGCCATTCCACGATGGCCCACGCAAGTGCCAAATCTGATCGGTAGTTAAAACTTTGTCGGTTTGCCCATCGATTGTGTAGGTCGTCCGCGCGTCGCCACGAATTATTGTAACCTTGCCTGGATCAATAGGGATTAACTCAACTACCCGATTACCGACGCGAACAATATGGCAGAACGCATTTCCGGTCAAAGACATGTGAAACGCTAGCGTCTCTCGGAATTCTAGACTCGTGTCGCGCTGGTTTGGTTGTGTGGCTAGAACATCATAGAGCGGATGATCGCGCGCTTCTTCTCTCTTGCCGTCCCGCGCCCTATAGACCTTGACCGGAACAGACGCCAAAGCATCTGCCAATTTTTTCACACAAGCCAACGCCGTAGTGACTTGCAGTGCGGTGTCGCTGTTAACAACAACACCAGACTTCGCCCGCGTCCCACCACGCATCAACTCCATGAGTTGATCAAGCGTCAGAGTAGATGGGCTAGCCGTATTCTTTCTGTTCCACCACGCCATGCGGCTGCCCCTCTGGCCTTAGCGCGCCGGAGCCATTGCCGCAGCAGCCGCTTCAATTTTTTTCATTAGTGCCGCGACATTGTCGGTTTGCCAGCCCGACGTTTGGTTTTCTGGACTGTCCGACATGAGCGAAACGGCGTCGAACAATCCCATGAGCGGGTCGATTTTAGCCGTACCGGCAGCCTGCTTCGTAATAGTGATAGCATTGCCTTTTGGTTCGACTTTTGCATTGTTTACCGCCCATCGCATAATCGGCTGCCCGGCATGCGTGAGTTGCCCGCTTGAAAGCTTTACTTCCGCAGCCTTAATGGCCCCTTGCAATTGCCAGCCCTGGCTAACGCCCACAATGCGTTCCTTAGCAATCCCCTTAGCTTCTAGGGCCTCTACTATTAGCTTAACGCCTACTGGGTCAAACCCGATGGTTTGTAGTTTACCAGATTTATCGACCCTAGAAATTAGGTCTGCGACTTCCCAAAACGCTGCCTTGATATCCTTAACGATGGTAAGATCTCCCTGTGCCGAAAAATCCAATAACGTAGGAGCCTCACTTTTTCTGCGCTCAAGAACAATCTCGTGCGCCCAAGTCTTTGACCAATGCAGCCATTCACTGCTACCTTTGACGCGCCCAAGAAACGAGCAGCTTAGTAAGTCGTCCAGACCGCCGCCGTCAATTCCTGCCGTAATAACATTGCAAGCGCGTATAAGTTCTTCGAGTGTTAGATTGGGTTCGGCGTTCTCGTCCCAATAGAACGCCCCGGCCCAGCTATCACTTTGTAGCGATAAACCTATTTCAACATTAAAATGTTGCGAGGCAAATAATGCAAGTGCGGCCTGCCCATTAAGTTCCGCCATCTGTAGTTCACGAACTAGAAACGCCTCGTCAACAGACCGCCCAAGGTTAGGGTTAACTAACGGCCAATAGGCTCTGTTTTTCCAACCGTCGTTTTTCTCTATATTTCTGGGCAGTTCGTAAATTATTGGAAGCATGGGAAAATTAATTTTATTCCCGTCCGCATCTAGTAATTTATCATCACGAACAGCCTTCGCCATCTTTAATTCGGCGGCAAACTGTCCGGCAGGGGTCTCTCTCGATTGCGTCGAGATTTGAATAAGAAACCCGTCTTTGCGCGCACCCATCGCGCCGCGAATTTCTCTAAACACTTGGTCGGCACGGGCCTTTTTAGCAAAGACGTGCGTTTCATCGACCAGAACGCCGGTTGATACTATACCAGCTATCACATCGGTATCGGCGGCCTTAACTTGTAAATACGACCCGCGCCCGCTTGCGCTAGGATCAATATAAGTAATTTTTCTAATGTGCGCAGTAATATCAAATATATCGCGTAAGACTGGATCGTTTCTTATCGTTCCTGCCGCATGTTCGAAAGAACGATCCGCAACTTGTTTAGTCGGGGCAATTAGCAAAAATTCTGCGTTTGGGCGGCGGTTCATAATCATGGCAGTCACCATGATTAGCGCCCCAGATGGAGTCTTGGAGTTCTTTTTCGGGACCAATAGAAAGAACTCTTGAATCATCCTCTGTTGTAGCTTTGCGTCAAACGACCCAAATATCGCAGCCACGATCGGAAACAGCCACGGCCCCCCAACTTCTCCCATCGAAGGATGGCCAGGCATATCGAATAAGGTCAGGCGCTTAAATATACCTAACGCTCTATCGGCCTCATCCTGAAACAACGGAAGGTCCGGCACAAGACTGCGCCCAGACATAATACGAGATTCCCAGTCCGTGCAACTCGTCTTCCATATTGCGTTGGATAAACCATGCGCACGAGCAATCGGCACAGCGACCTTCCGCTTAGTCATTAATTTATTTCGTTAGCGGGAGCCGGTCGCAAAAGATTTTCCCACTCTGTGTCTTTACCGGCCTGCCCAGCCGCAACGACCTTCATTTCTTTCTTACCGAGTACCGCAACCTTTTCGGCTGCTGGCGCACTGGCTGGAGCCAGCGCAGCATTATGAGCATTCCAATACTCGAAATCCGTTTTCTTTAGATCGGCACTAAGTTTATCTGCAAACTTAAGCCA
>JAUSEB010000182.1 GCA_030650495.1 Armatimonadota bacterium
AACCGCGGTAGGAGAATATCTCAACCGTCACGGCTATTCCACGGTTATCAATCATTCCGGAGAACAGGCCCTTCGAACCATCGAAGAGGAGCCGCCGGACCTCGTGGTCTTGGACTACTGCCTGCCGCGTATGGATGGGCTTTCGGTCCTGCGTAAGATCAAAGAGGGTCACCCCAAAATTCTAGTTATAATGATGACGGCCTACGGGACAGGCGAGGCGGAGGTTGAGGCGATGAAGCTCGGCGCCTTCGATTACATCTATAAACCTGTAGATCTTCACGCCCTCAGGCTTGTCGCGGAGAAAGCTGTGGATACCCTATATAAACCTCGGTAAAGCGTCAATGGTTTGTTTTTTGTCAAAAGCTACTCTTACCCAGCGTTTTGCTGTTTATAGCTTCATTTGTATCGGCCTCATGACGGCGGCGCTCTGGTTCATCGTGTCCAACTACTTGATCGGCCAGATGTTACAGCGAGAATGGGAGACGACTGCGCAGATGGTTCGGGCCGACGTTAGACAGTTGCTCGTCGACGAGGATTTCGCTGCCAAGGACCCCCTAGCCGTTCGTTATCAGTTTGAGAACCTATTGAAGCATATGATGCTGATTCCGGACATCGTCCGGTTCAAAGTCTACAATCACGAAGGGGTGGTGATTTGGTCGGACGATCAGCGAGTGGTGGGGCAGAAATATCCCGATAACGACGAGCTTCAGGAGGCTCTGGAAGGGAAAGTTGTCGCGGAGATGAGTTCCTTGAGCAAGAAAGAAAATGTGTACGAACAGGACACGACCGGGAGCGCCGTTGAGGTCTATGTCCCGATATTCTCGGATACGACGAAAAAACTGCTCGGAGTCATCGAAACCTACAAACGAGCGGATGTGATTTACCATGAGGTAACGAAGGCGAGAATGGTGGTGTTCTTCGGCGCGGTCGGCGGCGGCTTGCTTCTGTATTTCTCTTTATTTGCCATTGTGCGGCAAGCCGCTAGGAAAATCGACGAACAGCAGGAAAATCTGCTGAAGATGCAAACTGAGCTAATTGCCTCCCAACGTATGGCGGTGTTGGGTGAGATGGCGGCGGCCGTGGCGCACGGCATCGGCAATCCGTTGTCGTCGATCAGGGCAGCCGCGCAGGTGGCTAAGCTTCAATGTGAGGACAATACAGAATGTCAATATCGCTCCGGCACCG
>JAUSEB010000184.1 GCA_030650495.1 Armatimonadota bacterium
CCTGAAGGCAAAGAGTTGTACGCGCTGAGGCAAGAGACCGTGGAGAGGGTTTTTGCGAACATAAAGTCGAATAAGGGATTGAGCAGGTTCAGCTTAAGAGGGATGATGGGGGCCAAGTCGGAGTTTTGGCTGGCTTGTATGACTCACAACCTAATGATCTGCGTAAGAAAGATGGCCGCAGCCCGGTTATATGCCTTATGCGCCGCGCGCATTGCCGTCTGCGACGTTATTTTTCTTGCTGGCTGGTCCTACAGGCTGGCGCGGCCCGGCAAAAGCACAGCTGTTGCATAGTTCTGCAACAGCCTGCTCGACACCGCTTTTCCCTCGACTCCCTTTCCCATCCGCGTTCTTCCCTGAACCTTTTCGTGTTTTCTGAAATTTCGTGCTTTCGTGATCTAAGATACTGTCTGTAAAGGAGAGTAAGTTTGCAGTTCACCGACATAATCGGCCAGGATTTCGCCGCCAAAGTCCTCAAACGGAGCGTCAGCTCCGAATCGGTGTCCCACGCCTATCTCTTTGTCGGGCTTGAGGGCGTGGGGAAGACAACGACTTCTCTGGCCTTTGCGAGCGCGCTGAACTGCGAAAACCGCGCCCCAGACGGCGAACCTTGCGGTGAATGTTGGTCGTGCCGTGCAATTATCGAGGGAAGACACCCGGACGTGGAACTTATCGCCCCGGAGACCGAACAGACCTTGATCGAACAGATGCGTGAGATGCGAAGACGCGCGCAATATCGACCCATCCGCTCGCCCTGGAAAATCATCATCATCGAACAGGCGGATAGTCTTAACGAGGACTCCGCCAGCGCCATACTCAAAATTCTGGAGGAGCCGCCGTCCTACGCCGTGATGATGCTTCTGGCAAAGAGCATGTCCTCCGTGCTTCCGACCATCGCCTCCCGCTGCCAGGCGGTTCGCTTCCGGCAAAGCTCGATGGAAATTCTACGGACAGAGTTGATGGAACGCTTTGGAGCAAGCGAGGAAAAAGCCGACTTCCTCGCTCGCTATTCCGAAGGCCGCCCCGGCGCGGCGATTTCGCTCCTTAACGACGAGGATTTCTTCACCCGGCGCGATGCTATATTGGACCTCGCGCTGCAGGCCGCTTCCACGCCCAAATCACACGCTCTCCGGCTTGCCGAGGACTTCCGCAAATCCTGCGCGACAGCGGCTAAAGCGCCTAAGAAAAGCAAAACCTCACGCTCCGCAAAGACCGAAGATGAAGAGTCCGACGCTCCCGCCGCTTCCGCAAAAACCGGCAGCCGCAAAGACCTCCGTCAGGGGTTGGATTCCCTCATCCTATGGTATCGCGACCTGCTCAGCCTCTCTCTCGCGGGGCAAAACGCGCCGATTGTGAACGTGGATAAGAAAATGGAGCTATCCCAGGGCGCAGCCGGACTCGACCTCAAACACACCCGCCGCGTCCTGAGTTCCTTATTGTGGGCGAAAAGAGCGATAGAAGGCAACGCGAATACGCAGCTTATTACGGAAGTTTTGATGATGCGGATGCTGCGGGGCTAGACTACTTCCTCAATACCACCAACCTATGCGTATTCGTCCCATCCTCGTTGTTGCTTACGTTGAACGTGTTGGCGAGTTTGGTGAACTTCTGCACGTGAATCATAACCTCCTCCACCTTCAATCCGGCGGCGGGCGCAAGACCGGCTATGATCTCGTCCAGGTTCAACTGCTTCCCCTTATGCCGGACTTCGCCGACCTCTATCACGCAGACTCCGCCCGGACGCAAGACTCGGCGCATTTCGCGCATGCTGTCCAGCATGAACCCTTCCCATTTCTCCAAATCGCCGGTTCGGAATATCCTCTCTCGCATCTCCTCGATGTCGATGTCCAAGAACCAGAACTCCAGCCAGTTGTCCTGAACGTAATCCGCCTTGTCGAGAAACGGGGGAGAGGTCACTATCAGCGCGGCGCAGTCCGATGGAATACCGGCGAGATTCCGGGAATCACCAGTAATAAAGACGTTCTTGTCTCCGACTTCCCTTATTGCCTCCACATCCGCGTCTCTCAGAACCTGCTTCGCTTTCCGCAATATGCGTTCTTTAACCGGCCTATAGTCAGGAATTTGGTTGCGCCGTTCATTGATCTTCCCCTGATTCGCGGCAGGGATGGAAATTTGCGGGAATGAGTAGACCGAGAAGAACCCGGTCGAATGCCCGTGCAGGCGCGAGAGGGCTATCATTTCAATGAACCTATCTACGTCGGACTTGTGGGTTTTCAAATACTTGCGCAGGTTCACTATCTCCCGCAGCGTGTCTTTATGATAAAAGTGAAGTAGATCGGAAAGCCCGTCCATCTCAACAGGAGAGGACAAATCGATTTGGTCCAGAGTCCGCGCAATCTCCTCAAGCAACACGGGATGCGTCTTCGGATAAGCGATTCGCTCCGATAGGGGATTTACATCATTCGCATATCCAATTCGACCGGTCAAATTCGCCTGTAAAACAGTCGTGCCTCTGCCGCTGAACGGATCGAAAACAACATCACCGGGTTTGGTATGCCTTTGTATGAAGAAATCCGGTAATTCCGGCTTGAATGAGGCGCGATATGACACGGCGTAGTGGAGCGAATGCATGCGCCGCTGCCTGCTGGTCCAGAACTCCCCCTCGACCAAACGATGCCCGCTGCCGCCGGTTCCACTCGTAATGCTGTTTTTGGCTACAATTTCCATAACGCTTACGCAATTCTAGTACGACCGCGCGGGACTGTCAAGGAGAATCGCAGTGGAGAGGAAAGTGGTTAGTGACTTGTGACTAGTGGCTAGTATTCACTAGCCAGTAACCACTAATCACTAACTACTCCTTGATCGCGCGCGATATGTCATCGCGTGCGAAACAGAACCAGCAACCGACGACTCATATCCGTGTCCATCTGTGTTTATCTGCGGTCAATTGCCTTCGATCTCTTGCTCAACGAGCGCTTCTTCGGAGATGTCGGGTTGTGGAGACGGAATTCGTGGCGAAACCGCGATATGGCGGTTGATGGCGTTCAGCATCGCCGCCGCCGCTGCGCGGTATGAGTCGCCGCGCTTAACCGCCGCCGTGCCTATGCACTGGATGCTCGCTTTGGGGGTTATGAAGACCGCAAGAGCGGTTATGAGTTGATAATCGTCGCCGACTCCGTAGGTCAGGACTTCGTCCAACACCACTCCGTATCCGGTCGGGAGCGATTTCGATACCGCCCCGGCGGTAGCCTCGGCGACAAGTCGAAGCGCGCTGCGCCCGACGGAGTAACCCTTAACCGAGTATGTATAGGTATTGGCGCCATAGATCAAGTTCACGTCGACCGTGGCCAGGGCGCCGCTTGAAGCGAAGTTGATGGAAGCTATCTTCAACCTCGACTCCCTCGGCGCGTATTCGGGAATCGGGACAAACCCGTCTTTCTCCGATTCCCCTGTAGCCTGAGCGGGAACCGCCGCGGACTCCGGCTGCCCCTTTCGATGCGGCTTGGCGAGCGTGCAGTTCTTACTTGCGCGGTTAATCAAATCGTCGAGAGTGGCCGCATAATGGACTTCCTCGCGCTCTTTGGTCCGCCTTCCGCCGAAGATACCGAAACTGCACGTGACGCCTTCAGGCACGTCCTGAAGCTCGATCTCCTTGACCCGCGCTTTGATCTTCCGCCCGAATTCCTCCACCTCGCTTATTGGACGCAGGCTTGCGATTGCGAATTCATCCCCACCGTATCGGCAGAGAAAGTCTAGTTTTGGGTCAACAGCGGCCTTCAAGACCTCCGCCACGGCTTTCAAAATCGAGTCGCCGGTCACATGGCCGTACTTCTTATTGAAAACGCCGAAAAGGTCCAGATCAAGGAGAATGATACTGATTTCCAAACCACTCTTCAGCACGTTGACGCTCCACTCGCGCAGGGAATCCGACCAGGCAAGTCCTGTCAGCGGATCGAACGACTTGCCGAGTTCAGGCAGAAGGTCGCTGTGCGACACAATCCCCGCCAGCCGCCCATCATCTACCACCAACAGATGGCTTGGGCCTTTCTCCGCCATAATCTCGGCGGCTTCGTGCACCGTGGTCTGCGGAGTCACGGTAAAAAACGCCTTATCCATAACGTCGATGATCGAGCTGTCGGGATTTTCGCCAAGAAGCGATTGGTAGCTCACCATCCCGACGACGGCGTCCTCGTTATGCACGACCGGCAGAGCGCCGATTTGGTGGCCCTTCATCAATATGACAGCCGTCTTCACCACGTTGGAAGGGCTGACCCATATCACATTATTCGTCATTACCTGGTCGATGGTTTTCATGGAAATAATAATCCGTGGATGTGAAACCGCGCCGTTTTGTGCGGCGTTATCGTCTCATTCCACTAAAGTATAGCACGGGGCTTTATCAAAACGCCACAGTACAAATACGTGGTTTACAAGGAGTATGTTCAGTTGAATTTGGCGAGGAATTCGTTGTATCGGGAAACCCTTTTCCCGATACTTCATCAGTTCCATGGGGCATTTCGGGAAAGGGGTTTCCCGAAATAACTGTTCCCACCAGCATAAATACGTGGTGCATGAGAAGTATGCTCAGTTGAATTTGGCGAGGTATTCCCTCACTTCTCCGAACAGGTAATTGTAAGCGCCGTCGAATTTCACCTCCAGCCCTTCGAGACCGGAGAACGGAGACGGATGCTGAACATCCAACTCCACATAAAGCTGAGATGTGTCATTGAAGAACGGCTCGATCTTTAACTCATATGCTCCATCACGGTGGAGCACGATTCGAAGACCGGTTCCCTGCCTGCCGTCTCCGAGTATATCGAGCGTCTCGGACTGCCCGCCGAAGAGTCCCTTCTCCACAAAATCCACCGCGGCTCCCGGCCCGTCAAGCGACGCGAACGCGGTGAGTTTTACTCCAAACGTGAGGAATTGTGGAATCGCCAGGTGCTTTTGGATCGTTTCGAAAATGTCTAGGGCCGTCTCTTTTGCCGTTTGGAAATGGACGATCTCCTCATTGACCTGGATGCGCGTCAACTGAATGAAGCAATCGTTCTGCGGGTTCGCCATTCTGGCTCCGTCCGGCAGGTGGGTCAGGGTCTGATACGGGTATCGCTCGCTGATGACGGCATAGAGCCGGTTAACTATCACAGGCTCCAGATTGATAGGCGGGTAAACAAGTCCGGCGGTAAGCCGGCGGCAAGTCAGCAATTCGGGGTTCATTGGCTCCTCGGTTCAAGTGTTCAGGGATTGCCAATTTTAGCGCCTGCGGCTGTCACAGTCAAGGTCGACGTAACTATTCAGGGGGCGCATCCCAAGATAAGGGCAAAAAGATATCTCTTATCACGAAACCACTAAAAAGAGTGAATAGTGGCTTGTGATTAGTGGCTAGTTCACTAGCCACTAATCACTAACCACTATTCACCAATCTAGCCTAAGCCCTTGGCTCCCGGTTTAGGAACAGACCCACACGCGGCAAAGGAATTTCACTGACGCCAATTACGCAGGCGTCAACTCTTTTTGACCATTGCTCGTCTTGGAAGCTCCGTGTTCACTAACTTGAGATCGAATGTCTCAGGGTCGAAATATGGTCCGACCCACTCGTGCAGAAAGTCGTATTCCTCGTCATCGGGATTGCTTAAAACCTCAAGAAGATGCTCGTAGCCCCAGATTCCGCCGCAATCCTCCGGAGGACAACTGCGCTCCCCCGCCATGCAGACCGGATAGCGTTCTCCGGGTTCGGGGGCAAGAATCTTCACCAGGGTGATTGTGTGTTCCCATCCATCGCCCAAGTCGTAGGTGTAATTGAGCTTGCTTCCCTTACTCGTCAATACATCCTCAAGTTTCGTCTTCCGGGCATCTACAAGATCAGTGTCGTACCAGTCTTCCTCCCAAAGCTCCCGATCAGCGAATTTGGTACGCCCGGCTTCGAAGGTGTAAAGATGATAATTATCCCAGCCCATCACAATCTGCAGGATCTTGTGCAACGCGGTCAACTTCACATCGCTCCGAACCAGGAACCTGCGCCATATAGGAGGCTTTATGTGATTGAGCGAGACCTTTAGTTGGTATATGTCCGAAATATTTGCCATCTTAATCTGCCTTCCGTCTATACCGTCAGCCATCCAGTTGCTTGCTATCGGCGCACCCTAAGATTGTTTCGCGATAAGCCCATACTTTCGTAGGAGCGCTTGCGCTTTTTTCTCGCCCTCTTCAGTAAGATAGACTGACTTCGCTTTCCTGCTGTCGCTGATCAGTTCCAGTTCAGCAAGCTTGTCAAGATCGCTAAAGTCATATCCTTTCCAAGCGCGGCGAACGTTGTAAGGCTTTTCCATCCATGAGTTGAGGTAGAGAAGCATTAAAGTAAATTCCTGCGCAATCTCATCACTATTGTCAGGTCTTATAAACTCATTGGCCGACGCCACACCATCGGATTTCTGATCATTGCTCATAATAACCGCCTAATACGGATTTTACCACACAGTATGTAAGGAAAAGCAAGCCCAATTCAAGAACCCGTACAATAAATCTGGCTCCCTGGCTGGACTCATATCGAACTTGTCTAACGTTAAAGGACTCTGATCATGTTTTCTCACGTTAGGTTTTTAAGTGATTTATAATGGGCTTCGAGTCTATCCCTCAGTTTCGCTAGTAAACTGCATTGCTCTGAGGAGAGATTGTACACATACCAGACTCGGCTTGACCCTCCACCAGTATCCATCTCTCTTCTATCTCGGTTTATGGGTTGTGATACAAAATGTAGGACATCATCTACGGTTTTACTTACATCGTTGAAGAGTTCTTCCTTGTCAGGATAGCATAAAGATAAATAAGCCAGTATTCCATCAAATGCTTGATCCATGAATTGTTGGAAAAGTGGCTTGAAGCACTGTCTCCCGCCAATGATAGCTAAGCGTGGAAGCTCAATATTTGTTATTTCTGCATCTAATGGCAATGAGCGGAGAATGAGCCTTATTCGGTGACAAGCCTCCATCATATACATACGGTTTGCTGATTCGATTTCTCGTTTCTTTTGGACATGCTCCCAATATTTCGTAATCAACAACAGTACGACGGACCCCAGAAGAAAGATGGAGAAAGGCGAGTTTAATATTGACCATAATTCCTTCAATAGAACCTTCATTTTCTGGTGTTTCGGGAATCTTGTTCCCGAAACAAATCAACCCTTGTTTATTAACTGCGGAATGTCTTATGGCAAGCAAGCAAATAATAACACAAAAGGCAGGACCTCACCATAGAAGTCCTGCCTTGTAAATTTGCTGGCTCCCCCGCGTGGACTCGAACCACGAACATCCTGGTTAACAGCCAAGCGCTCTACCAATTGAGCTACAGGGGAGCGTAGAAAAACCCCCGGGCCTGGCGGCCCGCTGGATTTTACCGAGCGGATTATACCAACATTTGGCCCATAATGTCAACATTTTCTTGACATTTACCTTCGCCTGCTTTGCTGCTATAATGGCAAACGTTATGGCAGTTCCTACTGTGACGGATAGCCTTACGGATGTTGCTTCCGGGCGCCTGGTTGATATAAATGACCGGACTATGCGCCTGAGCGAGGTTACGGATGTCGACGGCTTTCGACGCCTCCAACCCGTGTGGGACGCAACGCTTCAACGCGACCCCGATGCAAGTGTGTTTCAGACCTGGGAGTGGCAATTCGCTTGGTGGAAGCATTTTGGTAAGAATAAGAAGCCTCTCATTTTGCTTATCTCCGACCAGCCCGGTGACGAGCATTTCCGCGCAATCGCCCCAATGATGTTGAAGCATTATGTCGTCCCCGGCATAAGGGAGCTGACGTTTATCGGGGCCGGTATATCCGACTATCTTGATATCGTCTGCCACCCGGATTGGCGACTCGATGCGGCTGCCGCTGTTTTCGATCACTTGAGGTCAAGCTCGCATAAATGGGATTTCATCGATCTTCACCAGTTACCTCCCGGAGACACCATCAGCTTAGGCGCGAAACTTGCGGCCGAGTATTATCCCGACTTCCAAACGGAAATCCTGGACCACGAGGTCTGCCCGGTCGTCCCGCTGCCTGAGTCGTGGGAAGAGTATCGGAAGCTGCTGGGCAAAAGCCTGCGGTTCAATATAGGTTATTACGAGCGGTCGCTTCGCAAACAACACGACGTGGAAATAGGTATTGCAACGGAAGAGAACCTGGATGAAGAACTCGACGCCCTTTTCCACCTTCATACAAGTCGCTGGCGGCGGCGGTGTTTGCCCGGTGTTCTTTGCGGAGCCAATATCAAGAATTTCCACAAAGAAGTGGCGAGGAAATTTCTGGAACGCGGCTGGCTCCGGCTGTACTATCTCAAGGTCGACGGCAAGACCTGCGCGTCTCATTATTGCTTTTCGTTCAAAAACACGATGTATTATTATCTTGGCGGCTTCGATCCTAAGCTGGCCAAGTTTGGATTAGGCACGATTCTGACCGCCCACGCTATTCGCCAGGCGATAGAAGAGGGGATGAGCAGTTTCGACATGCTGCGCGGCAGTGAAGACTATAAACGCCGCTGGCAGCCGGAACATCGAACGAACAGCCGCCTTTTCATTTGCAAACCCGACCTTCGATCAAGAACGGCCAGGGCGCTGCACAGCCTGGAAGGATGTATAGAACACGCGTTCAAGGAGCGTATAATCAATAAGCGGCGGGGCCCATAAACTCCAGCCGCGGGTTATTTGTTATGCTTGCCGGAAGTATAGAAGCCCCTTGCCTGTTTCGAGGCGCATGCGCGCCGGGTACAAGAAATACGAGGGCTTTGGCGGGAACTCCCGCGCGGCGGGCAGCCAAGGAGGATGTTTAGTTGAAGGGATTTAGGACGCTGCTGCTCGTGGCGTTGGTTGTGTTCGTTGGTTACACCTATTGGGAGCTTACCCGCCTGCAGGCGGATGTTAAGGAGCTTAAGGCGGCGGTGGCGCGGAAGCAGGTTGCGCCAACCGGCGCCGGAGACAAAGACGCTGCGATTCTGCTCGCTCAGGCCACGGAGGATCTCAAGCGGGCGCGGATACACCTGGAGATGGGGCAAACGTGGAAGGCTAAGCGGGAGTTGAATTCCGGCCTTCAAAAGCTTACGGAGGCGTCGAAGTTGTCAAAAGGCGATTCCAAAAGCAAGGAACTGACCCAGGCATGGGATGGAATGAAGCGCCAGGTAGATAAACTCTGGAAACAATTCGCAAAGGAATCAAAGCCCAAATAAGGGAGTTGATAATTATGCGTCGTCAACTGAAAAACGGGCTGTTGTTTCTATCTGTTCTTTTGGCGGTTTTCAGTCTCACGGGCTGCAAACCGGAGAGTCTGGTCAGCCAGAGCCAGGAAATAGACATCGGCAGGCAGGCGTCCAGAGACATTGAGCGGCAATATAAAGTCAGTGCTGACTCGCGGCTAAACGCGATGGTCAACGAGATAGGCCAGAATTTGGCGGCAAGATCGGACAGGCCCAATCTCAAATATACGTTCAAAGTCCTGGACGTTAAGGATGTAAACGCCGTTTCGCTGCCTGGAGGCTGGATTTACGTGTACAAGGGATTGATCGATGAGATCGGCGGGCCGGGCAATATAGATCGAGATAAGCTCGCCGGAGTCATCAGCCATGAAATTGGACACGTAGCCGCCCGGCATCACGCCCAGATGATGGGTAGATCGCAGCTATACGGAATTGGAATAGGCGTTCTGACAAAGGGAAACACAGCGCAATGGGTGAGCTTGTTCGCCAACATCAACCTGCTGCACTGGAGCAGGAAAGATGAATACGAGGCTGACAAGCTGGGGATAAAATACACATACGGCTCTACCTATGATCCGAACGGCCTTATCGAGTTTCTGCAAGTTCTGCAGAGCAAATCAAAGAGCGAGCCTTCCAGATTCGAGTCCTGGTTCAGGACCCACCCGGTTCCGTCGGACAGAGTGGGGCGGGCGCAACAATATCTAAACGAATTGAGAACGGGTAGTCGGTGAAAGAGAATATAAAACGTGTCGCCGCGGTTGTGCCGGCTTATAACGAAGAGCAGCGCATAGCAGTCGTTCTTGCGGCAATAAAACAGGCAAAGTTGGTTTACCAGATCGTGGTTGTAAGCGACGGCTCCGCGGATAAAACTTACGAGGTCGCCGCGTCAGCCCCAGGCGTCCAGGCTATTCGCCTGGAGCGCAACGTTGGCAAAGGCGGCGCTATGCGCGCCGGAGCCGCCGCCGCAGACGCCGACATTCTGCTCTTCCTCGACGCCGATCTGATCGGCCTGAAACCCGGGCAAATTGATGACCTGATCCGCCCCGTCCTATCAGGCGATGTCGATATGGCCGTGGGCGTGTTCAGGGCCGGACGAAGCATGACCGATTTGGCCCAGATATTGGTTCCCTATATCTCCGGCCAACGGGTAATGCTGAGAGATACGTTCCTGTCGATTCCTGAGATCGAAGGCGTGAGATCGGGCGTGGAAGTAGCGATCACCAAATACTGCAAGTTCAGGGGTATGACCGTCAAGAACGTGGTTTTGGCCGGCGTCACGCATTCAATGAAAGAAGAGAAGATCGGCCTGATCCATGGCTTCGCCGCTCGACTTCGTATGTACTACGACATAGGCCGTGTTATGACCAACGGCCACGCCATAGTCAACGCGGCAAAGCAGGCGAAATCGGCGTTTCTTGCATCGAACAAACGGGATTAAGGCGTCGCGCGTCGTGCGTAGTCCGTCGTGCGTCGTTGTCGGTGTTTCGGGATTTGAGGGTTGGAGTATCTCGCCTTGGGTACCGAACAATACCATGTCCCAACCCGGAAATCCCGAAACGAACCAAAGCTTAGTAATACGTTATCCTCCGGCGTGTAACCTCCACGGGTTTGGGCTTTGTGTTGCCATCCCCAGCCCGCATTAAAGAAGTGGTCTTCCTGATCCAGTTGCCTCTGGAATCATACTTATAAGAGTAAGAAAGCTTGTAATCCACATTGCCACTTGGATTAAACAGTGTTTCCGACAGCAGATTCCACTTTGCATCATAGCGTCTTAGCAATTTGGCTTTTGATGAAGCAGGTTTATAGGATTCTGATTTGTAATCATAACCATTACCCTTTGGCAAAGGTGTGTACGCTGAATAGCTCTCCAATTTGCCCTTGGAGTTATATTTCCTCGATTCCCTGGCGTTCCCTTTACCGTAAATATAGACCTCTCTCGAGAACATACCAGCAGAATCATAGCATGTAAGCTCAATCACCCGCCCATCTGAACTGTATTTTATCTTAAATCCATAATCCAGCGATTTATCTTGCTTGTATATGTCTCGTTGGATTAAGTCTCCCTGACGATTGTACTTTGACTCCCATCGGTATTTCAGCTTTTTATTTGGAGTATAACAATACAACCCAACAGGTTTTCCTTTCAAGTTGTATTTGGTAACCGCCCTGTAATTAAGAGATCCTCGGGTGTATGTACGGTATGTTTTGACAAGGCCAAAAGCTTCACGAGAAACAACTCTTTTACCATACTCCGATCCATCTGGGCAGTAACTGAAAGAGACATCCTTCAAAATATCGTCATCTCGGCTATAAGTCGTAATTGAGAGATCGCTGCGCCGCCATTTGGCTAACCCTTTTGAATGCTTCGGTAGTCTATTTGTCTCCTCTCTTACAGTATGCACCGGGCCGACAAATCCCGCCGCTTCCCTGTGCGGCTTACCGACGCTGATGTGCCTGTCATATACCGGTATAATCGAACTATGACCAGCCTTCTTACCACCTTTAGAACCACATCCCGCCACTAATAGAACGGCAATGCAAATGCCAACGCACAGTCTTTTCATACGGTTACCTTCAAAGATTATATAGTTACTGGCATGGTTCTTTGAACACGCTCGGATTCCTCTTTTACCGACCGAACTCGACGAACAACGCACGACGGGCGACGCACGACGAACTCATCGCTCGTTACTCATCACTCATAACTGGCTTCCCCTTCCCTCAACCCTCAACTCCTCCGCACGATGACCATGCGCCAAGTTAAGCGCTATGAAGGCTCAGCCAATTTCGAGTATACTGGACATGCGGATTGGTTGAGAATATAGGAGGTATTGGTACGGTTAAGCTTACAAGGCGCCAGGTTCTTGCGGGGGCGGCTGCCGGAGCGGCTGTGGTCGCGGCGGAAGGGTTTGCCGACACTGTTGCCGGAGAAACCATGACAAAAAGCAATCAACCGGGCAGGCCGAACATTCTTATTATTAAAAGCGATCAGCATAACGCGCGCTGCCTCGGCGTGAACGGCCATAACCAGGTCAAGACTCCCAACCTCGACAAGCTGGCCGGAGGCGGCGTCAATTTCACCAGCGCTTTTGTCCAAAATCCCATCTGCACCCCTAGCCGTATGTGCTACCTTACCGGCCAGTACCCGCATAACCACGGCGAGTACGGATTGTCGGATGGCGGCGGGTTATTCCCCAACAGCCTCCCGTCAATGTTCAGCGAAATCAAGAAGCTTGGTTATAAGACCGGCATCGTAGGCCATATCCATATAAAGGACGATTGGCTCCAGCCGCACTGCGACCAATATCGCAATATGCATGGCAAGGACAACTGCTATGACAAATATCTCGACGCCAAAGGTATGTTGGCGCTGCGAGACGATTTGTCCTACAAAGGCCATAAGCAAATCCTTGACGCCTGCGCCTCCGAACTCTCTTTTGAGGACTCGTACGAGGGTTACGTAATGCGCTCATTTAACGAGTTCCTCGACGATATTCCCGCCGATCAGCCGTTCTTCTACCAAATGGACCCGCTGCATCCTCATGAGAACTACATCCCGACCAAAGAGTTCTGGGACATGTATGAAGGCGTGGAGTTGGAGCTTCCACCCAACGCGGATGAAGACCTGGCAAGCAAAACGCCGAATCAGAAGGTAACGAGGGACGCCTGCCGCTACGCCTATACCTGGGTGTTCGAGCCTAAAGAGTACGAAGCCGGGCGCCGCAGGAAGCTTCGGGGCTACTACGGCTGCATATCCCAAGTGGACCATTTGGTGGGACTGGCTCGCAAGAAGCTGCGCGAGATGGGCCGGGAAGAAAACACCATCATAGTCTACTGTTCGGACCACGGTGACTTTGCCCTCGAACATGGGCTGCTGGAAAAGGCCCCCGGAATCAGCTATGATGCCATTCTCCGTGTTCCGTTCATCTGGCATTGGCCGGCAGGCGGCTTCGCCAAGGGGACTGTTGAGGAACTCGTCGAGAGCGTAGACGTATTCCCGACGATCTGCTCGCTGCTTGGAATCAATACGCCGGATACCGTGGACGGGCTGGACATATCTCCGATGCTCAAGGGCGACAAAAAGCCGCTAAAGGACTTCATCGTCGCCGAGTTCCCGCTCAGCAAGACTATTCGCACAAAGGAGTGGAAGCTCTGCCATCGTCCTCGCGGGATGTACAAAGTAAAGGAAGACGTAGGCGAGCTTTATCATGTATCTGAAGACCTTTGGGAGATGAAGAACCTGTACGCCGACCCTAAGTATTCCAATATACGCGAGGAACTGCGCCGGAGGCTGTTCGATTGGATTCAGCTAACGACGCGTTATGACAATTACTATCCATTTGACTTCGCAAAGGGAAAAGACGGCAAAAAAACGGTCACGCATCTGAAGACGCTGCTCGATAAGGAGAACGTGAATTACCTGTAGGGGCGAAGCATCTGCTTTTGTATCTGATGTAGCGTGCGGAATCGTGGGGCAGATGCTTCGCCCCTACAACTACGGGACAAGCCTATACATGCATCCCTGCGGTATGAAGTGGGTCTTGACCTCAGGGAAGTGTTTGCTTATGTAATCGGCCAGATTTTTCACGCCCGGCTCTTCGGCGGTGGGATGGTTCACGATGATCATTGGTATTCCTCTATCCATCTCCCAGGCGACGTGGCCGACGTATTCCGTGCCGTCATCGGCTGTGATAAGCGCGTCCGCTCCCAAGCTTACCATCGTCTCATGGTTGGTTATCGCGCCGCAGCCTATTCCCACTTTGCTCACTTTCGCCTTGGGATCGCCTATCATCTCCACGCATTCCTGGCCGAGATAAGAGGTCGCCGCCGCAACATGCTTCGCCAGCTCGATGAGAGTCGATTTGGGTGAAGTATATACTGCGTGGAAGGTGTCTGATTTCAGCTTATTCGCAAGTCCCAAATGCGCGGCCCAAGAGTCAACTATTCCAACCTTTGGCATTTGGTCCCACATATCGTGAATTCTGAGTATCACAAGGCCGTGGTCCTCGATGAACTTGCGTTTTTCCACTACGTGCGGCAGGCTGAGGATATGCTTGTCATTATCCCAATGGCGGTAAAACGTAGATTCGTGGGTGACGAATAGATTGCACCCCAGCTCAACAGCCTTCTTCAAAGCCGCTGTTCTGGATTGCCACGCGACCGCAATGCCCTTTACCTCAGTCTCAGGGTCTCCCATTATGAAGCGGTCGACTGTATTCTCCCAGTTAACCCACGTTCCGACTTTCACAATATGATTCTTTAGATCGATTGCTTTCATAACCGTTCCGTGGAGGGTTCTTTTGAGGAAATCATGCGTAAAGTGGCTAGCGGCTGGTATTTACTAGCCACTAGCCACTAACCACTATTTCCCCGCTGTGGGCTGGGCGAGTGTCACATAATCCGCCGCCAGCGGGCGAATCCAGATATTGCGATAGCGTATGGGATTTCCATGATCCTGCACTATTATATGACCGGTAGCTTTTTCCGGGCATTTGTGGCATGCGGTCGGATTTGGTATCTCAACGTCATTGTGAATCCAAACCCCGTTCTGCATCATTGAAATCCGAGCATTGGCGGTCTTGCTTCCCTTGTCGTCGAACTTAGGAGCGTAGAACAGCATGTCGAAACTCTGCCACTGTTCCGGGGGACGGCTGGCGTTCACTGTTGGAGCCGTTATGCTATATATGGCTCCACACCTGTGCGCCTCCGGCTCGATGCCGTAAGAGTCCAGCACTTGGACCTCATAAGCGTCATTCATGAAGATTCCGCTGTTCGCGCGGTCCTGGCCCTTCATATCCGCCATCAACGGCAGCCAGAATTCCACGTGTAGCTGATAACTGCTGAACTCCTGCTTGGTCTGGATACTGCCGCCTCGAACCTGCATATAGCCATCCTTGATTATCCATTTCGGGGTCTGATCCGTGCCGTTCCTAACCCATTGGGAAAGGTCCTTGCCGTCGAAGATCACGATTGCGTCCGACGGAATCGCTTCATTGCCTTTGAAGAGATCTGCCGCGAACACTGTCAGCGAGCAGCCTAAAACAATCAAGCTCGCAAGGAAAGTCGAGAGCGCGACTCGGCGCGCATGTCTTAGAGGGATCATAGTCGCCACGTTCAATCCTCCGATTTCATAGTTTGACTCAAACATCTTTTCGGCATAACCGCGTTTCTTTCCTTTATTAGCCCACGGTCTTATACATCGGCCCCTGCTGCATAAACACCGACTTCACGCCAAACTGCTCGCCGATGTATTTGGCGAGGTTCATCAGCCCAGGCTCTTCAGCGACGCAGTGGTCAACCACAACGACGGGAGTTCCTCTGTCCAATGCCCATGAGCCGCTTTCCCAGTATCGCAGACCGTCGTTCGTCGCGATCATCACGTCCGCTCCCAGGGCTGACATGCTTGGTAAATGGGTTCCGGCTCCGCAGCCAACAGCGACCTTGGTGACGGGAGCGTTCGGATCGCCAAGCATCTCGACGGAGTCCTGTCCCAGGGGTTTGGTTTTTCCTAGCACATACTCAGCCAGCTCGCGCAGGGTTGGTTTCGGGGAGGCGTATACGGCTTCCGTCGCATTAGGGTCTCCCGCCAATCGCTTCCCAAATCCAAGATACGCGCCCCAGCCATGCACGATCCCTATCTCCGGGACGCGATCCCACACATCATGGCATCTGTAAACGACTATGCCGGTATCTTGGGCGAATTTACGTTTCTCCTCCTCGTATTGCTGTATCTCGTTCTTTCTGGCAACCTGCGGCTCCGGGTAAAAGCTCTGCTCGTGGGTTACGACCAGATTACATCCCATCTCGACCGCTTTCTTCAATTCATTTATTCTGGACTGCCAGACCACGGCGACCGCTTTGACTTGCGTTTCCATATTGCCCAAATGACAATGGTCCGTGGTCTGCTCCCAGTTTACCCACGTTCCTAACTTTCGCATATGTTCATGAAGATCGATTGCTTTCATTGTTTCCTCCGGTGGCTCTCTTCTGTTGCTCTGTTGCTTCGGTAGCCTGCTGTTTACCCTCGGTTTGTTGCTTCGGTAGCCTGCTGCCGAAGCCGGCGCCAAAGGCGCCGCAACTCTCTAAACTCTAAATCACAACCTTATACATACACCCTTGAGCTATGAATTTCGTCTTGATCTCAGGGAATTGCTCGCCGATGTAGGCGGCTAGTTTTTTTAGCCCTGGTTCCTCCGCCGTGGCGTGGTTCACTACAATGAGAGGCATTCCCGACTCAACGGCCCACGCGCCGCTGTACCAATATCTCATCCCATCATCAGTCGCTATTATCACATCAGCGCCCGACTGCTTCATAAGATAGTATTCTGTGATCGCTCCGCAGCCGACCGCGACTTTTGCGACTTTCTTATCCGGCTTCCCAACCATCTCAACATAAGGCTGGTTCAAATAGGATGTAGCTCCCGCGACAAGCTTTGCAAGCTCCTTCAGCGTGGATTTCGGAGATTTGTAAACGTTGTGAAACTTGCCGGAAGCGACTTTCTCGGTGAACCCCAAATGCTCGCCCCAGGAGTCCACAATGCCGATCTTTGGCATCTGGTCCCACACGTCATGACACCTGAAGATGACCAGGCCGTTGTCCTCGATGAGCTTGCGCTTCTCCTCGGCGTGGGGCTGCTTGAAGACATTCTCATCGTTATCACGATGACGGTAAAAAGTCGGCTCGTGGGTGACGAACAAATTACAACCCATCTCCACGGCTTTCTTCAGCGCCGCTGTTCTCGACTGCCACGCGACCGCAATGCCTTTGACCTCCGTCTCAGGATCGCCGATGATGAACCGATCAACCGTGTCATCCCAGTTGACCCACGTCCCGGCCTTCATCATATGGTTCTTCATATCGATTGCTTTCATTTTCTCACTCCTACCATGCACCGTTGTTTCGGGATTTGAATGGAGCGCAGCGGAATGGAAATCCCGAAACATACCGCGTAAAGGAGGGAACCGTTGCATCGGTAGCCTGCTGCCGATGCCGGCGCCGAAGGCGCCGAAACTCCCTCTCCCTTCTAACTTCTAACTCCTAACCTATCACCCAACACCCATTCCGCTTCGGCGAGATTTGGCGCGAACCAGTCCGCTTCCGCCAATTGCTCCCTAGTGAAACTTGTCGTGATCCCCAGGCATCGGAACCCGCCCGCCTTCGCCGCCGCGACTCCATTGACGGCGTCCTCTATCACAAGGCATTCGGATGGAGAGATCCCCAGCTTCTTGGCCGCCAAAAGGAATATCTCCGGGTCCGGTTTCTTCTTTTCAACGTCCAGGCCGTTTACCACGACATCAAAAGTGTCCGGCGGCAGCTTGAGAAGACCGAGATTGACTTCAACCTTGACTTTGTCGGCGGCTGACGCAACGGCGAGTTTCAATCCCCGCTCTTTGCATTTCTTGATAAACTCTCTCGCTCCCTTGAGCGGCTCCAGACCTTGTACTAGTTCTCCATAGATCTCGTACGTCCTTGCTTTATCCCGCTCTATATCAATGGGAAAACCATATTTCTCGGCAACTCCTCCGATATAGCGGTTCTCACCCGCGCCGACGAAGGGCAGGAAGTCTTCCGGTTTAACATACAAGCCATGCTCCTCGAACATACGCATCGCCGCCTTGCAGATGAACTCCTCCGAGTCCACCAACACCCCATCCATATCAAAGATAACACCCTTCAACATACCGCGCTATTCCTCCATAAACCCAACAACGCCTCCCATATATTGCCACTTATCCTAACGCCGGGTCAACTGGTATGGTTTCAAATAAGCTGTCAGCTGTCAGCTGACAGCTCCTATGCTTCGGCTTGTTCTTTGAAGCCGAAGCTAACGTATGGCTATTTATCCTCCCACTACTCCCTTTCCCATCTGTGTTCATCTGCGGTTATTTCTAAACCCAGTTGACGGTTTCGGGCAAAAAGGTTCATACTAATAATAACGAGATGGACTACAATACGGGGCTTGTGGAGGTTAATGCAAAATGACAAATTCCCGGCAAAACAGTTACACGCGCCGCAGTTTTCTGACTGACTTGGGAGTATCGGCAGCGACTTTAGCCATTGCGCCTCAAGTATTCGCAAAAGAAACCTCTCCCAGTCGACCGAACGTGCTGCTGATCACAGTGGATGATATGAACTGGGATTCGCTCGGCGTAACCGGCTGCAAAGTCCCCGATATAAGCCCGAATATCGACGCGCTTGCGGCCCAGGGTCTTCGCTTCGAGCAGGCGCACGTAACTTGCGCGGTCTGCCAGCCAAGCCGTTCCGCCATAATGACCGGCAGATACCCGCATCGCAGCGGCGCTATGGGATTCGAGGCGATAAAAGACGATGTGCCTACATTGACTGAATCGCTCAGAGCAGCCGGATATATGAACGGAATTATGGCAAAAGTCCCGCATCTTGCGCCTCAGGAGAAGTTCTGTTGGGACACGGTCATCGAGGCGAAAAAGCTGGCTGACGGCAGGGGCCCCAAGCTTTACTATCAGCATTCCAAGGCGTTCTTCGAGAAGGCCAAAGCCGCCGGGAAACCGTTTTTCCTGATGGCCAACTCGCAAGACCCTCACAGACCGTTTCCCAACAGCGATCAGGAGACTGCATATATGGAGGCCGGCATACCTATCCCCAAAAAGGTAGACCGCCATTACAAGCCGGAGGAGGCGGAGGTTCCCGGCTTTCTGCCGGACAATCTCCCAGACGTTAAGACAGAGCTTGCGCAATACTATACCGCTGTCCACCGCTGTGACCAGTCAGTCGGTGAAGTCCTTCGCGCCCTCAAGGAAACCGGGATGGAGGACAACACAATAGTCGTTTTCCTAAGCGACAACGGCATGTCTTTCCCGTATTCCAAGACCAACTGCTACGATTTCAGCACAAAAACGCCTATGATCGTTCGCTGGCCCGGCAAGGTTAAACCCGGCTCGGTAAACCACGACGATTTCGTCTCCGGAATTGATTTCATGCCTACCGTTCTCGAAGCCGCCGGCTTGCCCAAAGTTAAGGGTATGGATGGAAATTCCTTCGTCCCGCTGCTCAAGGGCAAGAAGCAAAACGGCCGCGATCACGTATTCACCTTCTTCAGTCTGACCTCAGGAAGAGGGTCGTACCCCATGCGCTGCCTGCGAAACAAGAAATACAGCTACATATACAATGATTGGTCGGACGGGCAGACGATATTCCGTAATGAGCCGCAGGCGGGACTAACCTTCAAAGCCATGCAAGCCGCCGCCGAGACCGACCCGGCCATCGCCGAACGCGTGAACTTCTTCCTCTACAGAGTAACCGAGGAATTCTACAACGTGGAAGCCGACCCGTATGAGAAGAAGAATCTGATCAACGATCCGAAGTACAAAGCGGAAATCGGCAAGATGCGCGCCGAGATGCTGCGGATGATGGTCTCCACCAAAGACCCGATATTGGAGTCGTTCAAGAAGAAAACCGGCGTATCAGCGCCCAATCCTTAGTAGCGCCGGTGTCTGTTGCTTGCCGGTGTTTCGGGATTTGAATGGAGCGCAGCGGAATGGAAATCCCGAAACAAGCCGCGTAATTGCCGGTGTTTCGGCATTTCAAATGCCGAAACTCAAACTCCCTCTCCTTTTAGGGGAGGGCTGGGGTGGGGTTGAACCACGAAGGGCGAGAAGAAGCGCGAAAGACACGAAAGGGGACGGTTGCGCGACCTGCAGTCGCGACGTCGGGAGCAGAGCTACCAACGCATCAATCACCCTCCACAATTCGTATTTCATCTTCCGTTAGCCCGTAGAGCTTGTAGACTATCTGATCTATCAGGCGGTCTGTGGCGGCTATTCGCTCCTTCAACGGCGAAAGCTTGCCCACACTGGCGTCGACCTCTCGCCGCAGGTCCTCCTGGAATTTCCGAGCGTCCGGGTTTGCTTTCAGCTTCTTGGCGTTCTTGCGAAGCACGTCCAGGAGCGTCTCGAAGTCGTGCTCGTGGTAGTCCCTGATCTTCGTCTTGTTGGTCAGGTCGTTCACATTGGCACCGATCTCGGATTGGAGCCATGTGAGGAATCCACCGATTTCTTCCTGGCTTTCCTGATGCATATTGACCATGCGTTGCGCGAGGTATGCGATAAGGCAGGCGGCCAGCCTAGCACATTCGGAACCGGGAGAGCAGTTCCACAACGGTACACCTAGAGTCGAATCAATATCGCTTGAAGGCGAACAGGCGTCATACAGGGATGTCAGCTTCTGGAGGCTTGCCGAGTCATCCGCAGGTGGTCTAGTCGGGTCATCTGCAAAGATCGGGAGTTTGCCAAGCTGCTTGGGTCCCACCTGAAGATACCCGCCCTGGAGTGCAAGTGCCCCGTATAGTTCCCTATATAGGAAAGTGAAGAGCCGACTATTGAGTAGCGCGAGAAGCAATCGCTGATCAACCAGAGAATTCCTAACCACGACCGTGGACTTGCCCGGCAGTGAATTCCCGGTCCCATCGTAGGTCGCTTCGAGCACTTTCGTTAAGCCTGCTATCACTAGTTTGGGTGACTTAGCCTGCTCGAACCTTGTGGGAAGCATCGCCGCTAGCTTGCCTGCGTCCACCACTGGCCTAACATATGATGACCCGATGTACTGAACTGGTTCTGTAGCCCAAAGATCTTTGTACCTGTCAATAACACCAGTGTTGACGAACCGAAACGAGGGCTGTCTATCACCCGCTTCGCTGAGGGGCGCCAAGACGCTCTTCAATTTGTAGGCTTCTGCTACTGTGGCGGCATCCGAAACGTCGCACACTGCATCTAGCCGTCTTGCTCCTTGCAGGCACTTAGAAACGATTGCTATGTTACCGGAAAGAAGTGGTTGCCACACGCCTTCGGGCAACACCTCCAGGATTGCCTGTGCGGGTTCAAATTCGCGTACCACGACCGGAGAGGTATCTGGTTGATCCATGACGCTAACTCGGATGGTGTGACCGGCACCAGCCGGCAGATTCTGAATGCATAATACTATGGGATAGACGTTGGCGTCCGGGAACACCGGCACGGTGGAATAGTCTCGGCAGGCGCGTAGTGTTCTTCGGCGAATCAGAGCCTGGATGCTGGCACAGTATTCCGCCCCGAGTAACTTGTTGGGGACGATCATGCTAGCAAAGCACCCAGCGCGAGACAGTGTCAAGCCAATCTGAAGGAATACTACGAATAAATCCCAGTTGCCCTTTGCCGCCTCCCAACGGGCCGTACAATACTGCCGGACATCTGAGAGTGACCTGGCCATTTCCTCGGAATCCACAAAGGGCGGATTGCCTATCACTGCATCAAAGCCCCGTTCAGCTTCGTCCTTCAGACCCCTCGTATTGAAGAACACCTCCGGAAACTCCAATTCCCAGTGGAAGAATCGCTTGCTGTCCGCGACCGTTTGGGCGTCGACAAACCACTGCGTATCTTCGACCTCTCGCCAGGATACATCTGACTCCCGTAAGGCATTGACGGCCTTCTCGTAATCCGCCGCGGTGACAGGGCAACCGAAAAACGGCGCGAGCCAGCAGTTGGCGACGGCTCGGAACTTGGCGCGCTTGCTCTCCAACTCCTGATATAGTTGCTCCTTGAGCTTCTCGCCTTTTTTGTCGTGTGTTGGAACCTCAGAGATGCAGTGGAGCAGGGCAAGAAGCGAGGAAAGATGCTCGCCCTGCAAGGCTTGGGCAAAGCCAAGCACAAGCTGGGGGTTCTCCGCGTTCACCCTCTTGCCATTGCCGTTGAACAGCGGAGGCTCCTTGGAAAGATCATCTTCTATACTTGCGCCAATCAGGCTGTTTCCGGCGCGCAAATGATGGTCAAGAAATGAGAGAGCCTTGCCTTTTGAAGCCGTGTGCAGCCACAGCGATAGCTTCGCAAGTTCGACGGCCAATGGATTCAAATCCACTCCATAAAGGCAGCGTTCGACAACAAGCCGTTTATAGTACGCCTGCGGGTCTTCGGCGCCTATGTTTTCCAACGGCAGGATGTTCGGATTGGTCGCCATGTCCAGGCTCAAGAGGTCCGCCGCGCCAACAAGGAAGTGACCACTGCCCATGGCCGGGTCAAGAATCGATAGGGAGAGGTAGGGTTCCAGGAGGCGGCGCCTCTCGTTCTCGATTTCCCCATCGATTTTGACGATCTCCTGTGCAAGCTGGGCGGCATCGTAGCCGTCTGGCTTCGCCTCCCACTGCCGCCGCTGTTCTCGCAGTTTCGCGATTATCTTGTCCACTTTGGGGCGAAGCTCCGCAACCTCTGCCGCCGCTTCCTCCGCAAGCTCTCCAACCGTGTTCTGGACAATATAGTCAACGATGTACCTTGGCGTGTAATAGCTTCCGGTTGCCTTGCGCTCGCCGCGGTCGGTGACCAGATAGGCTTCGCCGACCGCTATCCGGCGCGCGTGGCCGCGAAACGGGCGTGAGTCGGAGATCGCCCTGGTGGGCCTGAACGTCAGCTTGCCGCTCTCCGAGACCTCGACCAACTCCTCATCCGCGACTTGTGGCTGGAGATCCAGGAGACCTTCGTATATGCTGCCGAGATGCTGTACCTCAAGCGTTCTGTAGTCGATGTCCTTGTCTCCCGGTTCGTCCCATCGCTCGCGTTCATAGGCGAGCATATCGATCACCTGGGCCAAACGATCGTCTCCGATCTCCCATCGGGTGACGCCCGGCTGAGGGGTGTGCGCGATATGCGGGTGTTTGTCCGCGCTGAACAGCCCCCCATTGTACGCCGGGATGATGGTCTTCTCGCCACGCCCCAACCCGCTGTCTATCGACTCAAAAAGAGTCGTGAGTTGGGGCCAGAACCTGTGTTCGCCGGCGAGATATTCGCGGCCTTCCCGCAGTTCACGGTTGACCAGCTTCTGGAGCCTCTCCATGCTATAGTCACGATAGATCCGATCGCCGCGTGGCAGCAGCCCTTTGTCTTCGGCGTAGAACAGGAACAGAAGCCGATAGAGCAGGATGAGGCTGTTGCCGTGGACCAGCGTCACGTGGTCGGTATTGCGGGGGTTCAGTTTATTCTCGGCGCGCTCGAAGAATCCGTTGATCAAGAGGCGGAGGGCGTCGTATACGGACTCCTTAAGCTTGTCTCCGACCCCTGTGGCGTAGTTGACGCTTCCTTGGAATACCTCTTCAATAAACGTTTTGCCGTCAGCTCCCGGTCTGAACGCTTGCCTGCGGAAAAACAGGTAGAACCACTTGAACCTGTCCGCGTCGTTTTCCCGGAGGATGTCTTCGAGGTTGACCTCGAAGTAGACGCCGCCCGGGCTGGATTTCTCTCGTTCGTAGAGCCGCCAAAGGCGTCCATTCGTAAGGATTCCCCAACGGACACCCGATTTCCATAGGTAACCGGCTATCTGGGTCGAGGGATTCTCATCCACTCCGCGCTGTTTGTCCAGGCTGGCTGGCCATGCCTTTGCGTCGCCAAGGCACGGAGCATCGCGCCAATACTCAATCGTCCCGCGTTTGGTATCCGCGGCTTCCCGGTCAGCGGCGCATCGGAAGAAAGCGTAATCCGGCTGCCGCCGGCCAACCACCGCAGGTATGCTGACCTGCACCTGGTAGCAGTCGCTGGTCTGCTGCTCTCCCCACAGAACACCGAGGACGGGACGGACAAAGTCCGACTCCGTTTGAGCCTCGTTTGCGTTAGTCAGACTTGCGGACTTCTGGTTGTAGATTTCCAGTATCGCTCGGAAAGCTTCCTCGATACCGTCCGGATTCTGCCATTCCGGTATTTCGGGCAAGCGGTTATCGAGATAGTGTTTGGCGAACAAGCCGAGGTTATTGAAGGTCGGCTGTCGCAGCACGCCCTGTGATAGGCTGGGGTTACTCCTGGCTTTCCTCACGCCGTCCTCCTGTCACGTTGTATAAACCTTGTCTATCAATAAGCAAAATGGGTTACAAAGAATTATTCTGTAATGCCGCCAAATATCCTTCAGTCGCAAGCGGACAAGATGTCCGGGGACATGATGTCTTCCGTTGTTTCGGGGAACCCTTTCCCCGAAACCTTCACCGCCCTTCGCGTTTCAACCCCGCCCCTCCCTCCCCATCACCCAAAACCCAACAACCATCACGCTCCCCAAACGCCTGTTCGCAAAAATACCACAAAAATACCCCAGAAATATACCGCCAGTACCGATGTCAAAATGCCCTCTGACAGGTACATGTACATGGGAGATAAAAAATCAGTGCTGAGTAACGAGCGATGAGTGATGAGCAATACGGACGACGAACGA
>JAUSEB010000187.1 GCA_030650495.1 Armatimonadota bacterium
CCTGAAGCTAAACAGCAGATTCCTCACTTCGTTCGGAATGACGCTCTGCGATGGATTTACTATCTTCGTTAATTATACAGGTTAGTGGCTGGTGGATAGTGAATACTAGCCACCAACTCCTAACTCCTAACTCCTAACTTCTCCCTCACCCCGTCACCGGTCTGAACTTCTTTCCTCCGCTTACATCCCGCTTCCACTGTATGAGTTTATCTGACAAATCTTTAACAATCTTAGGCTGCTGCGCGGAGAGGTCATTTCTCTCACTGGCATCCGTTTCCAGGTCATATAACCCGGCCAGCTTCCCATCGATCTCAATCAACTTCCATTTACCGTGGCGCACGGCAAGCCCATTCCCATAGTTGAAGAACAGATAATCGTGTGGGCTTTTTGCCTTACCCTGTATAACGCCGAGCACATTCTTGCCATCAATACCGGCCCTTAAAGGTATTTTCGCGTTTGCAACGCAGGCCAGTGTATTGTATATATCCATGCTGATTATAGGCTCATTGACTTCGGATTTGGCTTTGATGTGTCCCGGCCATCGCGCGATAAACGGCAGCCGCACTCCGCCCTCGGTGACATCGCGTTTACTGCCTCTAAACGGAGCGTTGCTTCCAGCGTTTCTAAAGGCGGCGACATCCGCGCCGTTATCGCTCATAAATATAACGAGAGTATTCTCTTCCACCCCGGAGTCTTTGAGTTGTTGAAGCACGCGGCCAATATTATGGTCCAGATTCTCTACCATCGCTCCATACACTCCCCGGCGAGACCGCTTCAGCCATTCATCAGGAGCTTGTTGTGGATCGTGAGGAGCGCTATATGCTACATATAAAAAGAATGGCCGGTTCTTGTGCTTCTCGATAAAAGCGACTGCCTTATTGGTTAGAAGATCGGTCATATAGCCGGGCTCATCCGCCTCGGTGTCGTTATCGAACATCCACTTTTCGGTCTTGCGATACGTGTGATCAAAGTAGTCCGCTGATCCTGATAGGAAACCGAAATACTCGTCAAAACCCTGCTTGCGCGGGCGGAATTCCGGCGCATAGCCGAGATGCCACTTGCCGATCAATCCCGTAGCGTATCCCGCTGTTTTCAGAACCTCCGGCAACAGCGTCTCATTAGGTGACAGGCCGGCTTTTGGGTTCTTTGAATCCGGATTTGTCGCCAATGAAGTCCGCTGTGGGTACTTTCCGGTAAGCATACTCACGCGCATAGGAGCGCACACGGGAGCCGTGGTGTAGAACTGCGTGAAACGAACTCCTTCAGACGCAAGCCTGTCGATATTCGGCGTGGAAATGTCTTTGGCGCCATAGCATCCCAGGTCACCATATCCCATATCGTCCGCGATAAGAAGAACGATATTAGGTTTAAGGCTGGGCTTTGACGAACCGGCTAATGAATCAGAAGTCAATAATGGAGCCGCCGCGATTCCAGCGATAGCTGCGCCGATGCGAGTTATAGCTTCCCTGCGTCCGATTTTAATGTTTTCCATTGAACCTTCCATACCTAACATCATAAAGGGGCGCCGCGCATTCCGCAACACCCCTAATAGAAAGAGTTATTAACTTGGACCAGCTCTGCTTATGGTGGAGAAAGAGTCACAACAGCGGACGCCGAGATAGGCCGCAGGAGCCGCACAGCCTCGCCTTGGCTGAGCTTGCAGCCGCTGATGGCCGTCATCTCGACATAGGCTCCATCCGCGGGCATCGGATCCGGGAACGGCCAATCGACACAAACTCCCTTTGTCGATGTGCTGCCATCGTCGAATATCCCGCCGCCGTTAAGGTAGAAGAACCCCTGGCCGATATTTTCGACAATTCCAGACGTCCTGATTAGAAGCCCTATATTGTTTGCTCCGCCGTATGTGAAGAAATTACCCAGGAGCCAACCTGTTACACCTTCCTGAAGGCCCAAAGGCCCGCCTCCCAGGCTGTTGCAGTTGAGGAAATACGGGCCAGGAAATACTTCATCAGGCCCCGGTCTTACTACGGATGCGTTTATCATTCGCTCGCCATTAACGGTGGTCATCGATCCCTCCACCGTTAATAGAGTTCCGGTCGAACCCGTCGTTCCCAAAACGCCTATTCCGATGATACGGTCCAGGGTTTGAACATATAGCCTGCCGCTGAAGATAGCAGTGCAGATAACGTCCGTTATGCCCACAGGCGTTTCATTTGCCAGCCCTTTTGCCGTTGCTATGCTGACATAGTTATTAGGCGCTTCATAGCACCCAATATCCACTATAGCTCCGGGAGTTGAGTCGCCATCCAATGGCCTGGGATTTACGTCAAGGTCAGTAATGGGGGCGCCGGTTAAGACACCAGCGTCAATACATCCTGATCCGGGACGTATATGATAATCGTCCTTAGCGCTGCTTACAAACAACGGATTGGCGGCAATATCAGTAGGATGCGACAAAGATGTGGGTGAATATGGCGTGGTACAACCATAGACATCGTTATGCGACAGAACAGGCGCGCCGGCGAATGTGAATATACCGGTGGGGCTGGATGCGACGATATTGTTTGTAATAACGGGCGAACTGCCGGAAGTCGTGATTCCTCTCGATGTGTTGCCGGCGATTGTGTTGTTGATGACTGATACCGACGCTCCGGATGCGCAGTAAATACCCATGTTATTCTCAGTAATCAAGTTATTGATAATGGTTGCCGTGCTGGACTGGGCAAAAACGCCATATTGGGTATTGCCTGTGATTATGCAGTTAGTTATAATCGGCGATGTGTAGTAGCAGTATATACCCGTGGCTCCGCCTTTAACCGTGAAGCAGTCTATGGTTGAGCTGTTAGCCGCTGTTATCGCATAGCCGGATCCGCCGGCGTCGATTGTCGTAAGTTTCGGATACGGTTTCCTGGTATCGTCTACTCCCAGATAACCGCCCGTTATGATTATCCCGCTTTTTAATGGGACTTTCTCGGCGTAAGTTCCTATGGCTACCCATATCTCATCGCCTACATCCGCGGCAGTTACCGCGCTTCCGATAGTGTGCCAGGCGTGATCCCAGTCTTCACCCGGGCCGTTGTAAGGCGAATCGGCTTTTACTTTAATGGACGGCGTGTGGCTCTCACCATAAGACTCATCCGCTCCGATGTCTACGGTGACACTATTAATACGCGCTTGCCCATCGAAATCCACGGAAGGTAAGCCTGATGCGCCATTATAGCCTGCGTTGATGCAAGGCGAATTGGGCTGGATGTGGTAGTCGCCTCCGCTTCTGTCGGCGAGTTCCGGGTCTACTGAGATGCTGCTCGTGCCTCCCAATCCGCTGTAGTTAGTTGTGTTGCCATAAACATCGTTATAGGATAGTGACGCTGCGCCGTAATAGTTATTTGGGTCCGCGTAAGCTCCGCGATAGTTGAACGCTGAAATGTTGTTGGTGAAGATTGGAGAGGTGTCGTAACCACACCAGAACCCATTTCCAGTGTTGTCCACGATAGTATTATTAAGTATAGTGGCCAAGCTGTAGTCCGAGTAAATGCCCGCAACGTTGCCGTATACCATATTGTTTGTTATCGATCCACGTTCGTGCAGGACAATTCCACAGGCAGTGTTTCCTGACACTGTATTACGCGTTACGGTTGGGACCGCCGCATCGCACATGATCCCTGTCTCGCTACCGGAAACGGTGTTCCCAGTGATTGTGGCCGCGCTTGCCGTTATTATTCCAAATCCCGTATTATTCGTAATTATGTTATTGGCAAGGGTCGCGCCGGGCGCGCACTGCGCCCCAACATAAGCTCCACGTATGGTAAAGCCGTCTATTGTGTCGACGCTGGCGCCGGCCACGGCGCGCCCCGATGTCGCGCTGTTGGCGGAGTCGACTATCGTTACATTGGTCGCCGGGTTTCTTGAAGCTAGCAGGCTCTCATTTCCGACGAATCCGCCGTACATTTGGACAAAAGGCCGCATCTTCAAAGCCTCATTATAGGTTCCAAGAGCTACCCATATCTGAGCGCCGCCACCTGAAATGGTGTTGTCCAGGGCAGCCTGAATTGTCTGATACGCTGATCCCCAGCTAGAGCCGTTGCCGCCCGGCGCCGCTGCTGTATTGACGTAGATGACTCGCGGTGTGATGCTATAGTTTTCTCCATAGGACTCGTCCACCCCGATGTCCGGTTTGACTCCTTGAGTGCGGGCCTGGCCGTCGAAGTCCGTACTCGGAAGTCCCGGCGCGGCGCTGTTTCCGACATTTCTGCAGGGGGAGGTGGATTGGATGTGGAAATTGCCGAGAGCGTAACTCGCAAACTGAGGATCGAGCTGGATGTCTCCGGTCCCGGCTGCTTGATTCCAGTAAGGCCCTCTGCCATTTCCGTACATGTCGTTACACGACAGGACCGGATAGCTGCCCTCGTTAAATATGCCGTATGTTCCGTTAAACGAGATTATATTGTTTGTCACACTTGGGTTGGATGCCCAGATCAAGCAAATCCCTGTATTATTCCCAACGATGTTGTTGTTGGTTATGATGGGAGATGATGTATGACATAATATCCCGGCCTTGTTGTTTCCTATTATGATATTGTTGGTCACTGTAGGCGCCGCGAAGTAACAGAACAATCCGTACAACCCTCCGCGTATAGTAAAACCATCGATAGTCGAGTAGTTCGCTCCCCAAACAGTCATGCAATGCGGATCTTCGGCGTCGATAATCGTGACATTTGCAGCGGCGTTTCTGGCGCTCCACACGGGTTCAGTTCCGACAAATCCACCATAGATATTTGCAAATGGCCTCATTATAATCTTCTCGAAGTAGCATCCTTTGGCCACCCATATCTGTCCGCCGCCATAGAAAAGTGTGTCGTCTGCTCCATCCTGAATCGTCTTATACGCGGATGCCCATGTCTTGCCGTCGCCACCCGCGGCTGCATTCACGTTTACATAGACTACTCTTGGCACAATATTGAATGTCTCTCCATAAGACTCATCCGCGCCTATGTCCACAGAGCTTCCATTTGTTCGTCCCTGTCCATCCATGTCAAATGTGGACATACCGCTTGTGGAGGTTCCTCCATCTATACAGGGCGAGCCGACGACCAGATGGAAATCACCATAGGACAAACTTGCAAACTGAGGGTTGGAAGTAATATCCGTGGATCCCATTGCAACGTTCAGGTAGTTTGTAGTATTGCCGGAAACGTCGTTGCGAGTTAGAACAGGGCCTCCGCTGCCTCCTGTAACTTTGTATATGCCTGTGGAGTTGTAGGCCACGATATTATTGGACACGGGCGGCGAGCTTTGAGCCGAACACGATATTCCAATGTCTTCGTTCGCCACTATCGTGTTGTTTACTATAGTCGGCGAACTGACGTCGCATTCGACGCCGGTTCGATTCGCATAAATGATATTGTTGCTGATAATCGGCGAGGCGAAGAAACAATAAACACCCGCCCGGATATTGCCCGCTATTATGTTATTGGCTATCGTTGGAGCAGTGGAGGAGCAGTATACGCCATATTCACTCCCGCGAATACTAAATCCCTCTATTTTTGATGAATTAGCGCCAATGACGGCGTAATCCGCCGCTCTACCATCGATTACAGTTACGTTTACCTTAATGTCTCTGGCGCTTCCAACACCTGAATAGCCACCACTGAGCGTGACATTGGCCTTCAGGGTGATCTGTTCAACGTAAACGCCTTTTGCCACCCACACTTCCTCACTTGTAGCGACTGCGTCGTTCAATCCTTGTTGGATGGTGTGGTAGGCCGTCTCCCACGAGTTTCCGTCAAATATCGGGCCTGCTGACCTGCTGTCCACATAGACGGTTGCCGAAACGGGACACATGGAAACTGCGATAGCGGTCAGCGTAAGCGCCGCAATAGCGAGTAATTTCACGAGGGACCTCCTGATGATTTCCTGCTGGGGCAGCGCAGGAATCAACCAATCAATTTTAATGCTACCTCTGATAAATACAGCAGTCAAGCTGGTAATTATGCTGGGGTTGACCTTTTAGAAGTTAGAAGTTAGGAGTTAGGAGTTAGAAATATGTTGCATCGGCAGCCTGCCGACAATACCGGGCCGAACTCTAACCACTAACCACTTCCTTTTTCCTACCCGGCGTCCACGGAATACCCGCCCCGCCGACCATAATCTTCCTTAAATTGTGTAAGCTTATACTGCAATTCCTGATTGATGGTAGGCTGTGACGATCTGAGGTCTATTGTTTCATAAGGGTTGGCATCGAGATCGTACAAGCCGGTGTTTTCGATCAATTTCCATTTGCCGCGGCGAACAGCGTATTTATTCCCGAAGTTGAAGAACAGATACTCGTGAGGGCTCGACGCCGTGCCCTTCATCACATTAAGAATATCCTTGCCGTCAACACCGGCGCCTGCGGGTATTTTAGCGCCGCACGCCTTCGCAACGGTGTTGAATATATCCATACTGATTATCGGCTCCTGGCTTACCCTGCCCGCCGTTATTTGTGCCGGCCACTTTGCAATAAACGGAGTCCTGACTCCGCCTTCATACACAGTACGCTTTGTCCCTGTTAGAGGATAGTTGCTGCCTACGCCATCGGCGCCGTTATCACTGATGAATATTACAAATGTGTTATTCGCTATACTGTAGTCGGTTAGCTTCTGCAATACTTGGCCGATATTATAGTCGAAGTTCGACATGATAGCCTGGTAGACGGCGCGTGTTTCCGCCCTTGTCCCATCGGGAGCCACATGAGGGCCGTGCGGCGCGTTCCACGGCAAGTACAAGAAGAACGGATGACTCTGGTGCCGGTCTATGAAGCTCCTAGCCTCTCTGGCGAGCAAGTCGGTCATATATCCCGGCTCGTCGAACTGGACGTCATTCTTAAACATCCATTTCTCATTGCTGCCTTGAGAGCCGCTATAGGAGTGCGTCTCATAGTCCGCCCATCCTGATAGATAGCCGTAAAACTCATCAAATCCCTGTTTGCGCGGGCGGAACTTGGGAGCGTATCCAAGATGCCACTTTCCGAATGCTCCCGTTGCGTAGCCTTCCTTCTTTAGGACTTCCGCGAGCGTGACGTCACTCGGCGATAAGCCGCTTTCGGGGTCATTGGAAACCGCGAGATCCGGCATGGATGTCCTCCGCGGATACTTGCCTGTCAGAATACTGGCGCGGGCGGGAGAACAAACAGACACAGCGACATACGACTGGGCAAAGCGCACGCCTTGAGCAGCCATAGCGTCGAGGTTAGGGGTTGAGATGTCCGGACTTCCGAAACATCCCACGTCACCATAGCCCAAGTCATCAGCCACCATCACAATAACGTTAGGCTTGCCGCCAGGCGGATCGGCGTTTGCCCAGGGCATTCTTGAAAGCATCGGCGCTGCCGCCGCTCCCGCGACAAAGGAGCCGATGCGCTTTATTGCCTCTCGGCGTCCGAATCTATCATTATTATCGCAAATTCCCATCCTATTCCTCCGAGGCCGCGCTTGCCCGCCGCCTATAGTAATACTTATATGTTATGACTACACGTTCCTGCTATATGTTCGCAGGCTTTTTGACAAGGTCGCATACATAAGCTGTCAGCTGACAGCTTTTCCATCTGTGTTTATCCGCGCCTATCAGCGTTAATCTGCGTTCTTACCCGAACCGGACCTTCTATGGTTTTTACCTTCCCAGCTTTCCAATATATTGGATGTTAAAAACAAAGCCGGTCGGACCGGAGCTATTAGGGAAGAGAGAAGAGTAGGTGACGCCGAACGAGCCGGTTTCCCAATACACACCCAAACTCGACTCGTTATCCCTCCCGCTTATATAGTCGGCCATAAAAGTGAGCGCGCCATAAGTGGTATCGGCTCCCAGCAAGGCTCGTGTCTTGCCCTCGATCCTCATCAATCCCAGGTGGCTTCTAACGCTTCGGTCAAATCCAAATCCGGCTACCGCGTATGTTTGCGGTCTCGCTCCAACGCCTACATTCTGCAGCCCGATAGCCACAGGCGATTTTTCAGACTGCCGCAAAAGGTACTTTGCGTTATAGACTTTATCGCCATTTTCCAGGCAGGTGTCTATTCCAGCTTCCAACCTGTCGTTTACGCCAAATTGGAGGTACATGAATTCATCGCAACCGCCTCCAAAATCCAGCAGCTTTCCTTCACCGCTGCTTTCGAGCTCCAGGCTAAAGCTGCCCTTTTCGTAGAAATCCGCGGTTGGTATGAGGTTCAATGTGTACGTATACGCCAAAACCGGCGATGCGAATAACGCTAATGCGACGGCAAACGCGACAACAATTAAGACTACTCTCATTCTCCTAACCCTACCTCACTTATCATTTATATTCGGTTGCATTGCAATGCGACCTTAGTCTAATGGTTGAGTTGTAGGGTTGTTGAGAAAAATTAGTTTAAGCTGTCAACTTTTTTATGCTTCGGCTTGTTCTTTGAAGCCGAAGCCGTCATTACACGCCGTGAGTCAAATACTCCTGCTTTGCGCTCGCGTCTCCGACACCCAAAGGTCCAACGCCTCAGGCTCAGCGCCGTCACATATCGGGCTGCCGGTTCCCATTATAAACCGGCTGCCGCCCACCAATCCCGCCTTCAACTGGCGGCTTACCTCCGCGCGAATCTTATCTCTATCACCATTAAGCAGCAGATAAGAGTCGAAATTCGCAAAAATGCAAACGTCCAGCCCAAGCCCTTTGCGTATTTCGGCAATATCCATCTCCACTCCCTTAATCCGCTCCTCCACGGACACCGCGTCATATCCCATGCCCTTTACCGTGCCGAGCAGAGGGAGCATATTCCCGGTATTATACATGACGGATTTCAAGCCGGCCCGGTGTAGTTCATCGGATGTAAGTTTATGAAGCGGCGCGACCCAGTTGGCGTACGCCTCCGGCGACATAATATCCGCGGACGCATAGCTGTCAACCATAAGGCCCCCGTCACATCCATCCGCCGCAAGCTGAGCGCTGGTTCGCGCCACATCGCCCATCAACCGCTCCGCCATATACGCGCATAGACTGGGATTATCATTCAGCAGCACGAGCGTCGGTTCAAATCCCAGCGCATACGCGAGGTCGGCAAACGGCGGGTGCATACACCGGAGATTGAACCTGTCGGGGAAGTGTCCCGGCTCCTCACGGTTTGGAGTCATCTCACCGGCTGGCTCATCGAGTCTGGGGAAATGCTCCTTTATCCAATCGTCGGCTTCCGCCCGGTTCGATGGAGGATCAACATCTATCATCTTCTTGCGAACTTTCGCCTCATTCGGTGTACCGGCCTCCAACAGCCAGTGTCCTTCCTTATGAAAGATATACTCCTTCCCTGAAGTCGTATCACGAAGCAGAACCTGGTCTTCGTCTTCCTTGACGAGTTCTTTTCCTTCCATCCGATTTGATCCGTGATGCAGATGTAGAACCCAATCGCAGTCGTGACGCCGGATGATTGCCTCCTGCATTTCCAGGCCGATCGACCTAGGACCATGTATCAGCTCCCAAATCGGTATTCCCATCAATTTCCATGCGTACTCCGCCCCCCAAAAATAAGGGGCCACGGGGACCATATCGACAGGCCGGCCTTCCATTGCCGCGATCATTCGCTCACGTGATGTCATTGCAAGTGTTCCGCCTTCCATTCATCATTTGTTGTTTACTACAATAGCAACTATTACATAATACGAAATCAGGCGGACGATCAGCAAGGGGGGGTAACAGTGGGTGCATCCCAAATCTATGATTGCATCTTTTATCACGAAACCACAAAAGGGAGAAAGCACGAAAGGGGAAGAGTTGTTGGTTGAGGGTTGATGGTTCCGTTGTTGCCGTTGTTTCGGGATTTGAGTGGAGCGCAGCGGAACGGAAATCCCGAAACCAAACTACGCCCTTCCCTCCCCATCACCCAAAACCCAACACCCGCCCAAACGCCTGTTCGCTAAAATACCACAAAAATATCTCAGTCTGTTAGCCCCAGTACCGATGTCAAAATGCCTCTGACAGGTACATGTACATGGGAGAGAAAAAATCAGTGGTGAGTAACGAGCGATGAGCGATGAGTCAAAAACCAACAACAACACTGACAGCTGACAGCTATAAAAAGCTATCCGATCATCTGTGTTTATCTGTGTCCATCTGTGGCTAAAGAGTCATTTCACGAGGGAGAGAGGCGGAAAATAAAAAAGTCACCAAAACGAATTATTCC
>JAUSEB010000199.1 GCA_030650495.1 Armatimonadota bacterium
CTTCGATGGCTTTACCAATCTCTTCGGTTAACTTCTCGATTCTATCCAGCGTTGAGCCCTTCTCAGGAAACTTCTCCTCAAGCAGCTTCCTAAACTCACTAGTGAGTCGCTCAATCCTCTCGTCACGCGTCTCTTCCAACATTGCCGAGCCTCCTTTTGTTTACTACAAAAGGAATTCTACAACAACTTACACAATTCATGCCGTACGTTTGTTCGCCCATGAATAAGACGCGCACCCTGGGGGAAAGTGGCTAGTGGCTAGTGTTCACTAGCCACAAAACACTAGCCACTAATATTTACTGGCCGCCGTATTCAGTGTATGCAGCGGGCTGATTGTAACTGGTGGGAATACTCCATGTCCGATTACCGGAAGCGCTTCCGGGGGTTCGTGTCGCGAAAACAGCGCTCATAACCGGCGGCTCCGACGGTTGTTCGGCCATGGTCATGCTGATTGTTGACGTCAATGCCGGTAAAGCCGCCGTAAGCGGCGCGCCGCTTCGGGTCTGGAACTTATCATTGATGCCGTTTGCCATAAAGACCAGCATTCCAAAGACGACCACGCCCAGGACCGCTACCGCCGGGCTGAGCCGTTGGAAACCGGAGTTCCAGACGGCGGTCCATCTTCTCCATAAGGAGTACGGCTCCACTTGATCCAGGCCGGCGTAGATTCGAGCGGCGAAATCCGGCGCGGGCTGCGCCGTACGGAGTCTTCCGACCATCCTCTTAGTGGCGCGGAGATAATCCAGATATTCCTGACAGGCAGGACACCCGTCGAGATGGTTTCTGATCTCGATCATCTCCACCCCTGTGAGTTCTCCGTCAATATAAGCTGAAAGCAGGTTACTCAAACGATGGCAATTCATTTGACGCTCACCCCATCCTATCCGTTTGCGTAAGATTTTAATCTTTCTCTGAGTATCTTTCTACCCCGATGGAGCCGGGACCGCACCGTGCCGATAGAGCACTTCATGGCATCGGCTATCTCTTCGTAGGACAGCCCCTCGATGTCGGCGTATACTACCGCAAGCCTGAATTCCTCGGGCATCGTCATCAGAGCGCTCTGTATTCGGGAGTCCAACTCGCTCGATAGTAGGCTTTCCTCGGGCGTTGGAGCCAAATCCGGCAACTCCATAATGGCCTCACCGTCTTCGGTCTGAATCGGTTGGTCGAAGGACCTGATATGGACCTTCGGCCTCCTGCGCAGCATGTCTACGAACACGTTGGACATAATCCGGTAGAGCCAGTTCTCAAACGGCAACTCCCGGCGGTATTGACCAAAAAACCTGAATGCCCTGATAAACGCTTCCTGGGTCAGGTCTTCGGCGTCCGCGTGATTACCTGTCATACGATAGGCAATATTGTAAGCTTGCTTGTGATGACGCTCCACAAGCTGGTCAAACGCTTGCCTTTCCTCTCTCCGACAGGTGTCTGCGATACTTTCAATCAGTTCCACCTAATCGCGGCCTCCATCTAGCTCTAATACGCTTAGCTGCCAGCGTTTAGTTCCTGCGAATTTTCAACTTACCAATAAAATTATACCCCAGTGTTTCTTTCTACACAAACTGAGCAGTATGTGGGGGAGAGTTTAGAAGGGAGAAGCTGTCAGCTGTCAGCTGACAGCTTCTCAAATAACAGGGTGCACGCCAAGATTGTGGTATCGATGTAGGGGCGCAAGCATTCCCTCGCCGATAACGTATTTCGCATCGGATTTCGTCGGGAATGCTTCGCCCGAACACCCAAGCCGGGTTAAGCATTTGCGGCTAATACGCCAAC
>JAUSEB010000200.1 GCA_030650495.1 Armatimonadota bacterium
CAGTAATCAGACACAAACTGCTGCCAAGGCAGCCTTTTAATAACCAGGCTCATGCGAGCGGCCATCGAGATAGAAATCCCCACCGGACACGGCATGCAATAGGCGCAGGCCCGGCAGAACTCGCTCGCAAGCTCCCGGCGATCCTGCTCAATGATGCTCCACATATCGGCGTCCAAAGCGGGCGGATTGGCGTCAAGCTCCAACATCTCCTCTAACTCATTCATAAACTGAATCCCCCAAATAGGGACTACATTCTCGTATTGCCAAAGGAAAGCAAACGCCGGACGCATCTGTGTGAGCAGACCGCCAGAAAGAGGTTTCATTGCAATAACCCCCACATCAGCAGCATGGCACTTGTCTATGAGCGCAAGGTCTTCTTTAGAAGATATGTGGCACAGCGGATACTGAATCGTATCGTAAAGACCAGACGCTACAGCCTTGGTTGCCCGTTCCAAACTGTGGTTGGTGATTCCGATAAACCTGCACATCCCCTTCTCTTTCGCCTCAAGCAAACCCGCATACGCCGATTCCGGGTCTTCGGGATCTGAAAGAACATCGGGGTTATGCAATTGCATTATGTCCACATAGTCCGTGCGCAGGTTTCGCAGGCTGGTCTCCAAATCTTCCAATAGCTGCGATCTTGTCGTAACAAACGTCTTTGTGGCGATGACTATCTTATCTCGCACATCAGAAAGAGCGCGGCCTATCTTCTCTTCGCTATCAGTATAACCTCTTGCGGTGTCGTAAAACGTGACGCCGGAGTCGTAAGCCTTTCGCAAGATACGCACGGCTTCGTCCATCTCAACCCGCTGCAGCGGGAGAACTCCAAATGAGGCGCGAGATACCATCAAATTAGTTCGTCCAAGTCTTGTTAGTTCCATAAACTACCTTCCTGCGGCAATTTCGCCTACACCATTTTAACAGTTGGCGGATGGATGGTTCAATATGTGCGGTAAGAGTTCACTCTTGGTGAGTACGATTTTAACCTCCCCCAGCCCCTCCTTCTAAAGGAGGGGAGCTACTGCGCTTCCCCCCTTTAGAAGGGGGGATTGAGGGGGGTATTGCTCACCAACTCTGAACTGTTACTATATGCGATATTTATATGCGGTTTGGGAACGGAACGGCGTCCGTTCCCTACATGCCCGCAACTGTAGGGAACGCTCGCTGCAGCGTTCCTTGTTTGTTTTTGTTGCATAGGGGTGGGGGTCCCAATTTCTAACTTCTAACTTCTAGCCCTTGCGCCCCGGCTCCACCAGGCTCGCGCGCCTGATGACAAATTCGCCGTATCTGTCGTTGATGGCGTCCATCGCCTTGAGTAATTTCCTCCACCGCTCGTCACTGAACAAGCTCAGTTGGCGAGTTCCACGCGCCAAATTGGACACGCAAACTCCAACCAATCTGATAGGCCGCTTGTCGCCAAGCTGCTCTCGAAGAATTGACGACGCAACTTGATATATGGCAAAGCCGTCGTCCAGATAGTCGGAAATACTCCTTTGGCGGGTGAACGTATGCATATCGGCGTAGCGCACGGCCAGGGTAATCGTCCTGCCCGCAAGATTTTGCTCCCTCAGCCGCCTGCCCACCATCTCGGAAAGCCGCAGGAGGTTCCGGCTTAGCGTGTCCCAGTCCCGCGTATTTTTGCTCATCGTGTGCGAATGTCCCACCGATTTGACCTCCGGCTGGTCATAATAAGGAACCACGGGAGAGTCGTAAACGCCGTTCCCCATCGCGTGAAGTATCTCGCCGTAAACGCCGAATGCCCGCTTGAGACGTTCTACCGGAATTCGCCCCAAAGCTCCCGCCGTGGTGACGCCGAGCCGTCTCAGGCGCGCCGCGACTTTATTCCCCACGCCATGCAATTCCTCAACCGGAAGGTTCTCAAGAAGCGACTTCACCTCGTCAGGCCGGACCTCCGTCAGCCCGTCCGGTTTTTGCATCCCGGCGGCCAATTTGGCGAGGGTCTTGTTCGGACCTATCCCCACCGAGCAGGTCAGACCGAGTTCGCCTCGTATGCGGCGCTTGATCTCACCCGCCACGCCCTTTGCGCCGCCAAAGCGGTCCTGCGTCGCCGTTACATCGAGAAAGCACTCGTCAATCGAATACACTTCCAGAAGGTCAGTATAGTCGCCGCAAATTTGGAATACGCGCCGGGAAACGTCGACGTACTTCCTTATATCACCCACCACTAAGGTTAAATCGGGACAACGGCCAAGAGCCTCGACCACGGGCATTCCCGACCGCACGCCAAAGGGACGGGCTTCGTAACTCGCCGCCGACACAACCGAGCGCGAGCATACAGGCCCGCCAACGACCACCGGCTTGCCCATTAGAAGCGGGTTGCACTGCTGCTCGATACTGGCGAAAAACGCGTTCATATCCACCAGAAGTATCGTACGATTTCTACCCATTATACCCTACCCCGAGCAAACCTTGGCGAGCGTCCATTCCAGCGTATTGGAATTGAAACTCAGCTCGTACATACTGCCCCCGTCAGTAACCGAGTAATGATACAGGTTCGCGGCTCCAATATTCGTGCGCCAGGTGTAGTTGACGGTCTTGACCTTGTAGTACCGGTTCCGCCACCGGAACCACATGGGAAAGACCCTCCGGCCGTCGAATGCCGCTCCCACGCGGATAATCTCATCTATTGCGACTGTCTCCATAACGCTACACCTCGCGCAAACCGGCCTGATGCCGCCTGTGGCGTACGATATATTACACGAACACCTGTTCGACCGTCAAGTGATTTATTCCTTAAAATAAAGGCAGAAGGATATCTCTATCACGAAACCACGAAATTTCAGAAAGCACGAAAGAAAAACGGGAAGTGTCTAGTGGCTGGTATTTCACTAGCCACCAGCCACTAATCACTGACCACTATTCCCTCTTTCTCTTTTCGTGTTTTCTAACTTTCGTGCTTTCGTGATTAAAAATCTTTCCCTTGAATTTTGTATGCGTCCAGGGTGCACGCCAAGATTGTGGTATCGATGTAGGGGCGCAAGCATTCCCTCGCCGATAACGTATTTCGCATCGGATTTCGTCGGGAATGCTTCGCCCGAACACCCAAGCCGGGTTAAGCATTTGCGGCTAATACGCCAAC
>JAUSEB010000201.1 GCA_030650495.1 Armatimonadota bacterium
GTTGGCGTATTAGCCGCAAATGCTTAACCCGGCTTGGGTGTTCGGGCGAAGCATTCCCGACGAAATCCGATGCGAAATACGTTATCGGCGAGGGAATGCTTGCGCCCCTACATCGATACCACAATCTTGGCGTGCACCCTGAGTAACAGTTCACTCTTGATGAAGAATACACGTCACCCTGAACTCGATTCAGGGTCTATCCCTTAGTAGAATAGATGCTGAATCAAGTTCAGCATGACGTGGTAATCACCAACCCTGAACTCTTACGACTTTGACTTGGGATTGGTTACAACCTCTCCAACCGCATAAGATCGGGTAACTTCCTTCAACTTCGCCTTTACTGTCTGGCCGATATAGTTGCCACCATTTTCAAGATCAACCAAATACCCATCCATCCACGCCGTGGACGCGGGTAAACTGATAAACGGGTTTCTAACCACGTGACACTCGACAACATCGGACTTCCTGAATGGAAGCTTTTGCTTCTCGATTTGCTGAAGGTCGCCCGGCGCTATCTGGTATTTCTCTAAATGGAGATCGTCATCGCTTCGCACATAAACTTGACGACGAAGCTGCTTTTCGATTGCGTCAATCGTCTCGCCATGCGGCCCGATGAGATACATCGCCACCTCAGGATGAACGGTAATCAGGAAAGCTTGCTCATCCGCTTGGGATACTACCTTCCGCAGTTCTCGTTCTACCGTGACGCTTACTGTTTCCGGTGAGGCTAACTTGCCTCGTCCCTGGCAGTATGGACACGCTTCGGTGATGACCTCGGTAATAGTCTCCCCAGTACGTTTTCTCGTCATTTCAACAAGGCCCAATGGGCTTATGTTCGAGATTTTCGTTCTGGTTCTGTCTTTCCGCAAAGCCTTTTCCAAAGATGTTACGACATGCTGCCGGTCTTTGGGGTTAGTCATATCGATGAAGTCGATAATAATAATCCCGCCGATGTCCCGCAGCCGCATTTGCCGCGCAATCTCTGTGGCCGATTCCAAATTTGTCTTCAAAATCGTATCAGCAAGGCTGGTCGTTCCGATGAACTTACCTGTATTGACATCAATCGTAGTCAAAGCTTCGGTCTCATCAATAGTAAGGTGTCCTCCGGACTTCAGCCAGACCTTTCTCCGCAGCAATCGGTCAATTTCCGACTCAATCGCATATCGCTCAAAAATCGGTTCAGTCTCGTCATAAAGCACGATCCTTGACTTCATTCTCGGAGACATAAGGTCCACGAGTTCGAGGGCTTTTTCATAATCGATCGGCGAATCCATGATCATCTTGTGCACATCCGAGCCAAAAACGTCCCGAATTATCTTATACACAAGGCTGAGCTCTTGATGGACAAGTCCCGGAGCTTGAGTCTTCCGGCTCTTTTCCTGAATTTGCCCCCACATTCTCAGCAGGAACTCCATATCGTGCCTGAGTTCAGCCTCGCTCTGGCCCTCGGCTTCAGTGCGAACTATTACACCAAAGCCAAGAGGCCGGATTCGCTCCGCTATTCTCTTCAGCCTGTCGCGTTCCTGGCCTTCCTCGATCTTTCGCGAGATTCCACTATTATCGGCGTCGGGCATCAGCACAAGGTAGCGTCCGGGCAGCGATATTCGCGTAGACACCCTTGCTCCCTTGGTTCCTCTTGGGCCTTTCACCACTTGTACAAGCAGCTCCTGGCCGACTTTCAGCACGTCCTTTATCCGCTGTGGCTTGCTCGGTTCTCTCCTGGCGGCGGGGATTTCCTCCCCGGCTTCCGGCAGAATGTCCGCGACATACAGAAAAGCATTGCGCTCCAGTCCTATGTCAACGAACGCGGCGTCCATTCCCGGCAGGACGTTAGAAACTTTGCATTTGAAGACGCTTCCGACTACTCGCTCTTCACGCTCGATATGAAGCTCCACGAGCTTGCCTTCTTCGATTATGGCAACCCGTGTCTCCCTCGTATCAACATTTACAATAATCTCTTTCGACACTATTTCACCTCCTTTCTATTTAAGGTGTGTGTCGTTAACTCAACGTCATCGATAGCCCCGGATATCCATGTCCGGGGCAATTTACATCGGATATCCATGTCCGATAACTCTAATAAAACAACTCCCTATGCAAAGAAATAAGCCTGAACTCCCTCCCGGGTTTCGATAACGCCTCCGCTACTTCAATTGGCTTCGCTATATGCTTCCCAGTGTGGGAGAGTCTCATACGAATAGTAACAATCTCTTGAGTTTTATGCTTCGGCTCGTTCTTTGGAGCCGAAGCCAACACTTGGCTCCTCGGCATTTCAAATGCCGAAACTGACTCCATAAGCTCCAGCGACTCCACGCTCGTCCGAATGTTTACTCGCTTAAATAACCCCTTGTCCATTCTCTCCGCGATTACCTCGTTTTGCGCCATAAAATCCTCAATCGCATTTTTCACAGCGGCTATGGGGTCCTCCGCGCGGCACACTAAACGAACAATATAACTGCATCCCTGGATTATTTGAAGGGCTGGTTGGCCTTCTTGCACGGACTTTGCGTCCGTTACTCTAATACCTTCCGGGAGTTGAGTGTTCAAACGCTCCATAAGCTCGGAAGGCTCAATGGGGTTGTCCAGGCGCAGTACGATCAATTCCGCGTCACTTGTGGCTCCGAGAGGCAGCGCTGGGCCGAAAGACAGCCGAGGTCTTGGGTTGAACCCCTGGCTGAACTCCACGGGCGTCTGCGCCCTACGGATGGCCCGTTCAAGCGTTCTAATCAAATCTAAATGCGACAGCCAGCGCGCTGAGCTACTCTTCTTGTAAGTCAGCACAACGCGAGGCGCAAGAATATTCATCGGATAAAAGCTCATCAGTCCCGCACTTTAGACAAGTCCCGTCGCGGCAATCGCGAATCGCTTTCGCTTTGTCGGCCAGTTTGTCCTGTGCGATTAAAAATTGTTTTGTAACCCCGGAATCGATATGATCCCAGGGAAGAATTTCGTCGTAAAATCTTCTACGGTTCGCGTAAAACGCCGTATCAATGCTGGTCTCAGAAAAAGCAGCTTGCCAAGCGTTCCAGTCACAGCCCTCGTTCCAGCCATCGAACTTGCAGCCCCTCTTCCAAGCCGCCAATATCGTCTTGCCTAATCGACGGTCGCCGCGAGCCAGCGTTCCTTCCAACAGGCTGGAACACGGCGGATGCCATGCCAATTGAACATTCTTTCCCTTAATCAGGGTTTGAAGCATGGAAATCTTCCGCTCCAATTCCGCGGGCGAATCCTGCGCACGCCATTGGAAAGGAGTCTGAGCCTTAGGCACAAACGAAGCAATGCTCACATTTACGCTCAGTTGCCGACGCTTATCCTTAGCTACTTGGAATACTTTGCGGACTAAATCCGCAATACCGGCGATGTCTTCGTCGGTTTCCGTCGGAAGGCCGATCATAAAGTATAACTTTACTTTTCGCCAGCCATAATCAACCGCCGCGGCTATTGCGCCCAATAAGTCATCTTCGGTTACGTTCTTATTGATAACATCTCTAAGCCTGGCTGTTCCTGCCTCAGGCGCGAAGGTCAATCCGCTCTTCCGCACCCGTTGAATATCCGCTGCAAGGCTGACACAATCCGCATCCGCTCTCAGCGACGGCAGAGAAACCCCAATCCTATTTTCGGAATTTTTGTCGATAAACTCCCTCACCAGCGTTGCTATCTCATCATAATCAGCGCTGGACAGTGATACCAAAGACAATTCATCATATCCCGAGCTGGCAAGTATCTCCTCCGCCTGCCGCATAAGCAAGTCTTTCGACTTCTGCCGTACAGGCCGCGTAATCATCCCTGCTTGGCAGAATCGGCACCCGCGCGTGCATCCTCGCATTATCTCAACAGCGGCCCGGTCATGCGGAGTCTCAAGCCACGGCACAACCGGCTCCATCGGATATATAACCGCGTCAAAATTCTCAACAATACGTTTAACTACTCGATCAGGAACGCCGGCGTCAATAGGCGATACACTTGCGATAGTTCCATCACCATTATACTCAATCTTATAAAGCGACGGCACGTAAACCCCAGGGATTTCCGCAAGCAACCTCAGTCGTTCTACCCTGGCCTTGCCTTTGGAGGTCTTTAATGCGTCCACTATGTCGAGAACGACTTCCTCCCCCTCCCCTATTGCAAACGCGTCGATGAAGTCCGCCATAGGTTCAGGATTGAATGCGCAGTGGCCGCCTGCAATAATAATCGGACCATTGTCCGACCGATCAACCGCCAACAGCGGAATTCCGCCCAGATCGAGCATATTCAGAACGTTCGTGTAAGTCAGCTCATAGGAGAGAGAAAATCCAACCAAATCGAAGTTGCGAAGAGGCGTTTGGGTTTCCAATGACAGAAGCGGGATGTTGTTCGACCGCATCTCCGATTCCATATCCATCCCTGGAGCAAAGACGCGTTCTGCTGCAACATCCACTCTATGGTTGAGAATATTGTATAAAATTCTCAACCCAATGTTGGACATACCTATATCGTAGACATCAGGGAACGCAAGCGCGACTGTGACATCTACGGCGCTATGGTCTTT
>JAUSEB010000202.1 GCA_030650495.1 Armatimonadota bacterium
TGGCCGCAGCCCGGTTATATGCCTTATGCGCCGCGCGCATTGCCGTCTGCGACGTTATTTTTCTTGCTGGCTGGTCCTACAGGCTGGCGCGGCCCGGCAAAAGCACAGCTGTTGCATAGTTCTGCAACAGCCTGCAAGCCGTCGCACTCCAAAATCCGTTTAGAAAGTTTTACGATGAGAAATACCTCGACAATAACCGCAATCGCGTTGTTTTTGGCTCTTTTATCATCAACGTGCCTGGCCAAGCAGGAGTTGAACATCGAGCTTCCTGATTGGCGGGAGCCTCAGCAGCCGGTAGTGCGTGCGGCTCCGCAGACGCTGGTGAAGGCTCCGAGCGCAATACTCGTGGACGCGGAATCCGGCCAAATCCTATTTTCCAAGAATATCCACACGCGGCGGCCAATGGCCAGCACGACCAAGATTATGACCGCTATACTCGTCTTAGAGAACTGCGGTATGAACACTATGGTGGCCGCAAGCAAGAATGCCTGCGGTACGCCGACCAGCTCGCTTCACATGGTTCCCGGCGAACAGCTTACTATCAAAAACCTGCTCTATGGGATGCTCATCCGGTCCGCGAACGACGCCTGCGTTGCGGTGGGAGAGCATATCGCTGGTTCAAATGCCAAGTTCATCAAAATGATGAATGAGAGGGCGAATAGGTTGGGGGCGAACGATACGCATTTCGTAAATCCGCACGGTTTGGACGCCCAGGGGCATTACTCCAGCGCTTATGATTTGTCGCTGATGGCCCGCCACGCGGTTAAGTTTCCCTTGTTCAACGAGATTGTCAATACCAGAAAGGCCGCTATCCAGCGCTCGAAAAACCAAGAGGATGTTGTTATTTTTAACCACTCCAAGTTCCTCAAGAGGTACGCCGATGGCGACGGAATTAAATCAGGTTACACAAAGCAGGCAGGGAAGTGTTATATCGGCTCGGCTACACGCAACGGCTGGCGGCTGATCTCAGTCGTTTTGAACAGCCCGGATGTGGCGGAAGATACGATTGCGCTGATGGAATACGGGTTCAAGAACTTCGAGGCGGTCAAACTGGCATCGCGAGATAAAACCGTCGGGACTGTCAGGGTCAAAGGCGGCTCCAGGAGGACGGTTCAAATAGCGCCCGGCGCCGATTTGCGCGCAATCGTGAACGCGGATGATCCGCAAGATGTGACGACTAAAATGGAGACGAAGACGGTTTCCGCTCCTATAAAAGACGGACAGCGGCTGGGTTATCTGGTCGCATATATTGACGGCGTTCGCGTAGCGGCCACTTCGTTGAGGGCAACCCAGCCGGTAGGGCGCGGCATTTGGGGTTTGCTCATTCCCTGGATGCGGAACGGTTTTATTCTTTTGATTGGATTAATGGTGAGTAAACGATATGGAGCAACGGCTGCAAAAGGCGCTGGCTACTGCAGGAATTGGGTCTCGCAGGAAGTGCGAAGAACTCATCGCCGCCGGTAGGGTCACGGTTGACGGGAAAATAGTCGCGGAGCTAGGCGTTAAGGTCGATCCTGACAAATCGGAGATCGCCGTTGACGGACGCCCGGTCAAGGCGATAGAAGAGAAGGTCTATATACTCCTAAATAAACCGCGAGGATATACCAGCACGCGGTCGGACCCCCACGCGAAACACACCGTTATGGAACTGCTGAAGGATGTGACGACTCCCGTCTACCCGGTTGGCCGCTTGGATGTGGACTCCGAAGGACTGCTTATCCTGACAAATGACGGTGATTTCACCTTCCAAGTCACTCATCCGTCTCACGAAACGCCCAAGACCTATATGGTAGAGACTCGCGGGCGGCTGACAGTCGCGGATATTTACAGGCTTACCCACGGAATCGAACTGGAAGACGGCAAGACCGCTCCGGCAATGGCGCGGGTAATCGGCTTTGACCGCCGCACGGCGGTGAGCAGGGTAGAGTTGACCATCCACGAAGGCAAAAAGCGACAAGTGCGTCGCATGTTCGATGCGTTGAACCACCCCATCCAGCGGCTCGCGCGAATCAGAATCGGCGAAGTGACAATCACGGGACTTGAGCCGGGACACTGGCGAATGCTGACAAAGAGCGAAGTCGGTGGATTGCTGAAGAAATCCGTTCGAGAGGCCGTGACCACGCCACGCGGCAGGAGCCGTCAGTGATTCCCCTTCCACGCGATTTCTACCTACAGGACACGATCGTCGTCGCGCGCAAATTGCTTGGCAAAATCCTCATACATAATACTCCCGAAGGTGTTATCTCCGGGCGCATAGTCGAGACGGAGGCGTATCTTCGGGGTGATCCCGCCTGCCATGCAAATAGAGGAATGACCGAGCGCAACAAAGTCATGTTCGGTCCGCCCGGTCATGCCTACGTGTATTTCACTTATGGCATGCATTTCTGCATGAACGCAGTCACCCAGCCGGAAGGAATTGCGGAGGCTGTTCTGCTGCGGGCTTTGGAGCCGCTTGAGGGCGTGGAGCTTATGCGCCGGAATCGCAAAATGAACGAGAGAAAAGACCTCTGCGGCGGGCCGGGCAAGCTTACCCAGGCTCTCGGCGTCGGCAGAGTCCACAACGGCGTCGATCTCACCGATAGCTGCCTTATTGTAGCTGATAGCGAAGAGATTACGGATATTGTCGAAACCACCCGCATCGGCATCCGCGAATTCACCGACAAACCCTGGCGGTTTTACTCCAAACAGCATCTTGAGTGGGTCTCGCGGAGGTAGATGACGGGTGTTGGGTATTGAGTGATGGGGCGGATCAAGCGTTAACGGATGAATTTCACCTTGCATAACTTCTTCTGCGCTACTGACTCAAACTCGTGATGGTCACCTGTCCAGACTTCTACGCCCAGCCGATTGGCGAGCGTGATACAAAAGCAGTCGGCTAAGGAAACGCGAGGGTGAACCGCCTTCATGTTCCCAGCGTCCTGCCAGAAGTCGGTATCCATATCCTCACGGACAAAGACACCCGCCATGACCAATCGGTTAATTACCTCTTTTGCGCGGCTCTCTCCCGCCGCGCGCATAAGATCATAATAGACTTCGCACAAATTTACTGCGTGGACTATGCAAGTATTGTCTTTGTCCGACAGTATGGAATCCACGAGTTCCCCGCCAGGTTCCCGCCTAAGAAGTGCGATCAACGCGCAGGAGTCCAATACGAGTATCATTAGGCCGACCCTGCTGCCCGTCGCAACTTCGCTTCCTCAAGCTCGACTTCTTTCCGTTTTTCCTTCAGAAACTCCTCCATGCCGAAACCCGGAATGTCGGCGCATATCCCCAAGGCTGAGATTCGTTCCCCCGTCGGCATTGACGGCTTGCCGGAAAGAAACCATTCAAGGTCAGTTTCCACCACACGCCATGCCCTACCCAGCTTTCGTCCAGGAATCTTGCCTTTGCGTAGATACTCTCGAACGGTCAGAGGTTTTACCTGGAGTTTTTCAGCTACTTGTTCGACAGTAAGAATGCGCGCCATTTTTCGCCTAAGCCTCCATCTACATATAATGATTATATTGCTATTATATATTTATATATTACCGATTGCAAACTATATAAAACTCTAGGAGGAGGGTTTCAAGTCCGGGAGCAAGACCCATTGTGTAGGGAAACCCTTTTCCCGATACTTTACCGTTATATGGGCGATTTCGGGAAAGGGGTTTCCCGAAATAACTGAAGCCGGGTGGCGGTTTCCACACCGCCACCCGGCTTTTACTTACTTCTTAGGAAGCGCCTTGACGACTATCACTGACCTCTTCGAGACAAGCTTTCCGAGCTTTGATTTTGTATCCAGAACGACTTGCATAGTATAGGTTCCGAGTTTCATAAGTGGTACCTTAACAAGGTACGCGCAGCCTTTTCCCCCTCAAGTATAGCCCGCCGTAGCGGTGGAAATCAGCTTGCCGGTCTTATCATAGAAGTTGACCTTTGGCGCCGAGCCTTGGCTTCGGTCGCCGATTGAACTCAGACTGACGTTATTTCCGATCTTGATGATCCAGTCCAGGTTCTTCGAGCTGTTCGGTACAAGGATCATCTCCTTCTCGTCCGGGTTAATCGCCAGTGAGAGCTTACCGCCTATGGTCACCGCCGCTTGCTTATCAGCTTCCACTATTACATTGGAATCCAATGAACAGCTTATGGGCGCTTTTTTCGAGCCGGCTTCCAGGTTCAACGCGCACCGTAATACTTTGTATTCTCCGGCTGGTAAGGTGATCGCTGCGCCATTCTGATTCCCAAATACGTATTGGCCCGGCTTGCCCATGACTATCATATCAGTAACGGAGCCCTTTAAGCCCTGGATATTATCACCGAACACAAGCAATTGTCCGTACGGTCCTTGATAAGGAGTTATCGTTACTTTGTCGCCAGTCGGGCTTGCCTTGAATGTGTAGAACCGGCCCGCCAGTTCCGCAACCTCAAACAATCGTATACTGTGCGGACTTCCTCCCACAGCGATTGCCCGCCCGGCGCCCGTTGTGTCTATGAAAATATTATCGCCAAAGGCGGCCCAATCGCATTTATCGTTGATAACCACTGGGTCGCAATATATGCCGTTACGGTTGGTATCCACAAGCGCGATTTGTGCCTTCCCCTTGCCGGATTCTACGAAGCCGACCCACGCGCCTTTGCTTTCCAGCTTCACCATTTCCGCGTTACCAATCATGCATATTCTGACCTGCATCGGGCTATTATCGCACTCCTCCTGAACGGCCACCCATGAAGTATTGGATTCGTACTCTCTAATCTTAAACTTCACCGGCTGGTCGTCCGTCATATCCCCGTTCAGGTTTGCGTCGATATAAGCCGTGTCATAGCCTTTTTTGCTTCCCTTAGACTCATCCAGAGCAATATACAAGAACCGGTTCTTGCCGTTTCCATCGAGTATGAATGCGAAAACGAACGGCCTTTCGGATACGAATTTCGGCAATTTGGTGATCAGAGCTTTTGCCTTTAGATTCCGAAATTTGTAGTTGTCCCAGACAAAATCCCTGCATATAAAATCCGGGTCCCAAGTCAGCTCGTATGTCCCGGCCTTCAGTTCAAAATCATCCGGAGTTTTATCAGGAAGCGAGTAGACAAAATCGCGAGTTTCCGCGGGATCTATGCTAAAGGCAATGTCCGTTTTTTCCTCGCCGTCCTTGACTGCGAATGAAATCTCCGGACGGTCGTCCTCGTCGCCAGAGTACGCGTATGTGTAGGTTCGCAACGTTATTCTTACGTCGCCCGCAGGGATTCTCAGCGCAAATTCGCCTTTCTCGTTAGTCCATATCGTATCAGGGACGCCTTTTGGCCGTCCGGCATTGTAGACGAATAACTGAATGCTGGAGATTGGCTTACCTGTAATCTTGTCCTGCAAGACTCCTTTTATCAACGCCCCACGGGTTGCGACCATATTAACGGTTTTTGTTTGTCCAGCCGACAGGCGCACACCTGCAAGGGGCGCAAACGCAAACTGCCTAGGCTCGGCCGTCTTTGGTTTTCCATCCGCGCCATATTCAATCGAACTAGGTCCCAACGAAATACTCACGACTCCCGCTGGAAGCTGCCCTAGCGAGAATGCGCCGTTCTTGTCCGTTTGAGCGTAGCGGGTTTCACTGCTGCCGCGCCTGTTGATACTTATCCCGACAGGTATTCCTTCAGGCGCCGTTCCCGTTTTCCCCGGCAGATATAGTACTCCTCGAATCCTGGCTTCTCTTGAATCAGTTACAACTATGCGTTTACCTATGTCTTTAAGCTGATAGCTCTCATGGACTATAGCATGTCCCGGCTTTTGAACCTTTATAGAAAAACCACCGTATTCAAAGTCAGCCGGATTGGGCATGTGGTTGAGGACAAAAGAGCCATCTTTACCCGTTGTTGTCTTAGCAACGCAGGAATTACCAAACATACCTCCGCTGACGTCTAAGCTTCCATAGATACTGCCGAGCTCCACAGTGGCCTGCTGCACAGGCGCGCCTTTCTCGTTTACGACCTTCCCCCGCAGTTTCTTTTCGGGCAAGAGCGTTATAGTTACCGACTCGTCTTCGACCGGAATGTTTGCCCGCGTGTAGGTATATCCCGCCGCAGTCGCAATGAGGCTTATGCGTTGCGATTCACGGGCCTGTGGTTCCTCTATGGCATGTTCACCCTTATCGTCCATAACCGCGATCGGCTTGTTTCTCAGTGGGTAATTTTTTGTCGACACATAAATCGCGGCTTTGGGCACAGGCTTGCCGTTCACGTCCGCAACTCTAATACCAACCCAGCTTTCTTTGGGTTTAGCCTGCGGCGTGTATTTGAAAACACCTTTCTTATCCGTGTAAATGGCGTGCTTCCTGTTCGGGCCGACGGGCATACTGACTTTCGCTCGCGCAAGCGGCTTGCCGGAACTATCCGCAACTCGATAGATTATGTCAGTGGAACCGACATAATACTTAAATTGGCCTTTGTCATCGGCGGTAAACGTTTGCATTTGGTAATAACCTCCACCAGAGGAAGCATAGATTACCGCCCCTGGAACAGGTTTGCCCGCCTGGTTCACTACCCGGCCTTTAACCGCCCAAACACTTGCCGAGGCCAATAGCATAAAGACTGCGATCAGGACTACGAGGAACTTCTTCATGAAACCCTCTCCCCTCATTCTTGCTCACATCCGCCATGAGCTTCAAGCATTATACTATTATACGAGCTTGCTTGCCAAAATGTTCACGCAATTATGCGCGGGTAATGTTAATCCCCTCTTCCAGCACAATCAAGTAGTTCTCGACCGGCATATAGTCGGTCAGGGAGTTCCCCGTGCCTAAAGCCCAAAATCCGTCGCTGGAGGTGTAGCATTTCTCGATGTGTTTGCGCGTGTAGGCCCGCAGGTAATCTCCGGAACTCCGGCAGATGACATCCACGTCCAGGCCGCCCAAGGCGGTTATACGTTTGCCGTACTGTTTCTTAAACTCGATTACCGGCAGGATGCCGTCTTCAAACGAGTGCTTCGCGTCTATCTTGCATTCTTCGATCAGGTCTTCATAGATCTCCATTAAATTGCCGCAAGAATGCAGGATGTAAGGCTTGCCGCTGTCGTGGGCGATTTCGGCGCACTTTTTGTAGGTCGGCAAAATATGCTCCCGAATGAAACCCGGCGGCAGGAAGGTTGAGGTCTTGAAGCCGAGGTCATCACCCTGCCTAAGCGCGCCGACCGCGTCCATTGTAGCGATTTGTCTATCGGCGCTGATGATGAGCGAGCTGATTTTGCCGAAAACGGCTTCCGCAAGCCCGGGTGAGTCGATTAAAGCGTAGGACAGCCCCATTACACCCATCATCTGGGATGTCCACTCATAAGGCCCCATGCAGACCCCGGCGACTATCTTCGCTCCATCAGGCAGAAGTTCAGCGACCGTCTCGTAATGCTTGAACTCCAGCGGGTGTGACTCGTCAGGCCAGGGATATTTCTCATAGTCCTCCCATGTTCGTATTACGGCAAATGCTTCGCTGCCTTCGCTTGCGGCGTGATGGCCCTCCGCGCGCGGGCAGTTGAGGGGGATTTCCATAGGCACGCAGTCGAAGCCCATCCCCAGCCAGAAATCCACGTATATATCCCAGAAACCCGGGCTGTCATATCCCATCTTATCGATCTGAGTTCCGGTGCGGGCGGCGATGAACTCCGGACTGGCGTAGTGCTCATAAAACGGCAGATGATCCGGCTTGCCGCTTCTCCACAACGCCTTTAGGAACTGTTCGAAATCAGGTTGACGCCTGAGGTTCATTGACTTGTTTGACTCCCTTCATTCTTTGCTAGTTAACCAATGAGAATCTTCAGTTTCGAGGGCCGTTCTTCCTGCTGGAGGGAGTCGAGGTTCAAGGTTGGGATTCTAACTCCTAACTCCTAACTCCTAACTTCTAACTTCTAACTTCTAACTTCTAACTCGGGGGAGGTCTCCCTCATCCTTCAACCATCAATCTTCAACGAACGCCGTTTCAGGAACAAAGCTGTTTTATGTGTAGTCATACTCAAGGATAGGGCGTTTCACCCCAGCGCTAGTACGGGTTTTTGAGTCAAAGTCTTGACTCAGCAGTCTCAAGGCGCTAACCTGCAATTGGAACGCTATTCAGGCAAGTGACTAGCGATTGCTTTTTTACGCTGAGATGAGTCGCGGAACATAGCGTCATTTAGCTTCGCGCAAGACGCCGGAAAACGGTGACGGAGAGAAAAAGGGTTGTCTAACAATAGTTCGCTTGGTGGATGGCAGGACGTCCCGATAAGGGTCACGGTGGTTGGAAAGGTAAAGGAACTGATGCCGAACCACAAGACCGCCCTCGTCGAGGTTTCCGGCGCTCAATTCGTCGCTACATTCGATCCGATAGCAATGAGAAGCCTGGTTGTCGGCTCCGATGTGTTGATAGATGAGGAATACGCTTCGATAGTCGGAAAAGCCCCGATGTCCGGTAACGGTGAACATAAAGGATAAAATCCTATAATAGCTTCTTATGTAAAACAGGGATATGACCCCTGTTGGCATGTCTGGCAGGCCTGTGGCTGCCGGGTGCACGCCAAGATTGTGGTATCGATGTAGGGGCGCAAGCATTCCCTCGCCGATAACGTATTTCGCATCGGATTTCGTCGGGAATGCTTCGCCCGAACACCCAAGCCGGGTTAAGCATTTGCGGCTAATACGCCAAC
>JAUSEB010000216.1 GCA_030650495.1 Armatimonadota bacterium
CGCAGCCACATCGATCCCATCAACAGGGAAATTCCGGCGAAGACGAAAACCATTTGAACGCCCATAGACGCTGCGATTTGGCCGGCCACTAATGGCGCTATCAACGCGCCAAGAGTGCCGGCTGAGTATAGCATTCCATAAGCCCTACCACGAAATCCTTCTTCGACTCTGGTGCAGATAATGGCTCCGGCGGAAGGGCTTATCGCGGCGAGGAAAACCCCGGCGATAAAGAATATCAAAGAAAAAGCCCAAATGTTATGTACGAATATGAGCGCAACCGCGCAAGTCCCGGCGGTGAGCATGCCTATATGGATTGCGCGGTCATATCCCCTTCTCTCTCCGATCCTTGACCATAAGTGCGCTGAGAGCATAAACGCCAAAGGCGGAAGCGAGTACGGAGCCGCCGTGAGCCACTGGGGAGCATGGCGGCTCATCTTGCCCAGGTGAAGCGTTAGGAATGGGAAGATCGCTGCAAGGTAAATACTGTAGAGCATCACAGCGATCATTGTGAATAGGAGAACCGGTGACCGAAAGGAAATAGCGAAATCCTCCAGCAGGCTTGTCTTCTCCGAAGGCTCCGGCTTGTTCTTGACTTGGACCAAAACCAGAACGAGTATAGTTGATACCAACACGGCGATGCCTGAGATCTGCATGGAGCCTCTATAGCCGATAATCGCGGCTAGAAACCCGCCGAGCGCCGGTCCTAGTATCTGCCCCGCCGCCGAGGCTGTCTGCGCGGTTGCTACAAACCGGGGAGCCATTTCCTTAGGCGTGTTTGTGGCGATTAAGGTGATAGATCCCGGCATGAACCCGGTGAGAGCGCCGTTTAGAAAACGAAGCGCCGCCAACTGAAACGGAGTTTGGCAAATACTCATTCCTAAGTAGATGAGCGTCAGGAATATACCCGCACGAATTGTCATCTGCTTCTGGCCGTATTTGTCCCCCAGTTTACCCCAATACGGCAGGGTCACAATGGCGGCGAGGGATTGGGCCGCAAAGACTATTCCTGACCACTGCATTAGGTGCCGTTTGACGCCCATCTCTTTGAGAAATAGTGGGAGAAACGGGAGGACCTGGTTCCAGCTCACCGCCGCCAGAAACATGGTGAGTGACAGCACATACAAGTTGCGGCGGTAGTAGGGCATTTTCGCGGTTTGCTTTCTGTAAAGTCTCCTCTTACTTTACCAGAGAAGCGGCTTAAGCGCCAGTCACGAATGCGGTCGTGGTTCGTCGTCCGTTGTGCGTAGCGCGTAGCCCGTGGCCCGGTGTTTCGGCATTTCAAATGCCGAAACCGGCTATATACCCCGACAGCTATTCCGTTACATACGCGGCTTGTTTCGGGATTTCCATTCCGCTGCGCTCCATTCAAATCCCGAAACAACGGCCCTGGGAGCTAATTCGTTTTCCCTATTTTCACCCGTGTTTTAACGCTTCTTGTGGAAACGATTTCACGCTCAAATTCGCCAATTCTAAGCGTGGGGATAATTCGTTTTCCGGACTTTTTTATTTTTCGCCTCTCTCCATCGTGGGATGGGGTTATTAGTCGTCCGTCGCGCGTCGTTCGTCGTCCGTATTGCTCATCGCTCATCGCTCGTTACTCATCACTGAATTTTTCCCTCCCATGTACATGTACCTGTCAGAGGGCATTTTGACATCGGTACTGGCGGTA
>JAUSEB010000240.1 GCA_030650495.1 Armatimonadota bacterium
GGTTGTTGGGTTTTGGGTGATGGGGAGGGAGGGGCGGGGTTGAAACGCGAAGGGCGGTGAAGGTTTCGGGGAAAGGGTTCCCCGAAACAACGGAAAGATGCGTTCGCTGGGGCGTAGCCAAAACCCAGCATTTTAGTATAGACTATGGTTGTGCCGGATAAACACCGGTGTATCGGGACTGAAGTCCCGATACACCAGCAGAGAATGAGGTTGAAAGTGAATGCGTAATCCCTCCATATTGGCGGCCATCCTGGCGCTGAGTTTGATCTCTACTATCGCGCAGGCCGGCCAACCCGGCGACTTCAACGCCGCGGCTTATGGTTCCCCGAGTGTGGTCGGCGCGAACGGCTCCGTGGCCTATGCGCCTAAGGCTATAGACGGTTCCACCTCGACGGCAATCGACGTCAAAGCCGGTGAGTCGGTTCAAATCGAATGGCGGCAGCCGAGGGATATTTATCAAGTCCGGTTGGTTTTCGCAGGTCCCGCGCCAAATCCCAAAGATGTTCAACTGCAATGGTGGTATCGCATTTGGCCGGATAACGGCACGGGCGGCTGGCTGAAGCTGGACGATCCGTTCAATGGCGAGTTCGTCAACGCCGCCGCAACGGCGGCCAAGCCAAACGAGAATACGCTGGAGTTCCGCATCAAGCCGCTAGACAAAGCCGAAGTCCCCAACGCCAAGAATCTTGGCGCCGACTACCGCCGGACCTACAAACTTGGAGCAGTCCTCAAAGCTCCCGCCCATATAGCCGAGTTCGAGTGCTATACCGATTCCAAGTGGCAAAAAGGGCAAGTCGCCGTGGACTTGATCGGAAAGGACATCAAATGCGGCTTTGAGGGGCGAAACGCCGTAGTCACCACTACCGATATTTTCCGAGGCGCTGACGCAGTTTTGAACTTGCGATTCGCCTCCAACCCGGACAGACTCAGTCCCGACCGTGGTTATGTCATCGTAAGGCAAAACGGCAAGGGGCCGGATTTTTCGTTTTTTGTCGACGACGTTGTTGAAAACGGAGAAGGCTCAATATACGTGCGCGATGTCAACGCTTTGATATTCAACGCGCTAAGAGCCGATTTATTCACTCCATCGAAGCGTCCTGTGGATTCCTGGGACGCCACGATTATGGAGAAGGTTGCGGCAATGCCGGAGCAGTCCTTTGATAGGGCGATGAAGGAAATTCCGCGCAAGTGGATCGACCAGGTTCATCTTGGCCTGCCGGGGCTGCGGCAAGAAGTTAGCCTCGACGCGCAATCATGTATATTCACACACTCCAAGTCCCTTCGCGGCATTGGGGTTGACGCGCCAAGGTCGCCCAAGTTCCCTGGGGAATGGTCGATGCGCCGTTACATTATGGTCACTCATAAGAGCGGTGTCGGCGCGCCAAGTCCTAAACGCATCAAGCGATGGTTGGAGGACGGCTATATGCCCGTCGTGCACTCAGTATGGCTTGATGAGAGCATGTCCTTCCACCAGACCACGTACGCCACCGCGCTTGACCCGGTTGTTCTCAAGAAATCGATGGCTTTGCCAAAGCCGCCTCCCGCGCCAATGGGAAAGGGCAAGCACGCCGCTGACTTCGGACTTGGCGTTAAAGGTGACGAACCACTCGCCGCGATGAGCAAACTTCTAATTAAGAACCTAGGGAAGTCGGAAGAAACCGCGTATATTTTCCTCAAACCGTCGCCTATGGCAGCTATGAAAATAGACGCAAACGGCATGCTCATACTAGACGCGCCGACCAAACCTTCAGCCGGAGAGGGTCTTACTCCGGCTTGGGGCCAGATCGATATTCGTGGAAAAGGCGAGCTTGATTACATCAAAGACTTCGTTCATGAGGGAGGACGGCCCGCCGACGCCCGCGCAGTAATTCGTTACACTGTACGGCTTGCGCCAAGTGAGAGCCATGCGATAGTCCTTAAAGTTCCTTACATCGAGCAGATGACAGGGCAGGAAATTTCGCAAATGAAAGCTCTGGACTGGGACAAGTCTTATCGTGAAGTAAGCTCACTCTGGAAAAAGCGGCTTGCCAAAGCAATCGAGCAATACAAAGTCCCGGAGAAGATGATAACCAATCTTTACCGGACTAACCTGTGGCACGTTTTAATCACGACCGACCGCGACCCCAGCACTGGCCTTTACGAGCACGGCGCGGGGACATACTCATATCCAATGTACGCGAATGAGGCGATGATGGTCGCGCGATCCCTCGAAATGCGCGGCGAACATGAAGAAGCCCGCCGGATATTCGAGCCTTGCATCGTTTCGCAAGGAGCAAAGGCGTTGCCCGGCAACTTCAAGAGCAAGGACGGCCTGCTTTACGCCGCCGCGCCGCCGGAGTTCGACCACTACACCGCCCAGGGGTATAACATGCACCACGGCTTTATCCTGTGGGCCGCCGCGGAACACTACTTTTGGACAAGAGACAGGAAGTATCTGGAAACAGTCGCGCCAAATCTTGTTGCAGCCTGCGATTGGATAACCAGGGAACGCCAGGCGACTATGGTCATGAACCCCGACGGCACGAAGCCGCTTGAGTACGGACTTGCTCCGGCGGGCGATTTGGAAGACGTGGAGGAATATCTCTACTTCTATCCCACCAACGGCTACTACTATCTTGGTATGAAAACCGCCGCGGACGCGCTCGCGGAAATCGGCAATCCCCAGGCCGCCCGTATCGCCGCCGACGCGAAAGCCTACGCCGAAGACATAATGACGAGCCTGCGGGAAGCCACGGCGACTTGCCCGGTGGTAAAGCTTCTGGACGGCTCCTATATCCCGTTTGTCCCCGACAGGGCTTACGTCCTGACCGACCGCAATGAGGGATGGATACGCGAAGCCCTATACTCCACTCTGCATCTCGTCAACTGCGGCCTGATTGCGCCGGACGATCATCTGACAACGTGGCTGCTGCAAGACTTAGAGGACAGGATATTTCTTAGCGAGGAGTCGGGTCCCGGCTCAGGCCGCATCAAAGACTTAAAAGCGCAGTTTTTCAGCCTTGGCGGGTTCAACCCACAGCCGAACCTGCTGGACAACTCCATCGCTTACTTGAAGAGGGGGCAAATCCCCAATTTCGTGAGAGCTTTCTTTAATATCTTCTCAGCCAGCATATATCCTGATACGATATGTTTTTCAGAAGTCGTACCGCCGTTTGCTGACGGAGCATCGTCTCCCGACGAGGCCGGGCCGCTTTATAAAACACCTGACGAGAGCAAGTTTATTCAGTTCATGAGACAGATGCTTGTTCTTGAGATGGGAAGTGATCTCTATATAGGCCGGGGAGTCCCAAAGGCGTGGATGGCGGACGGCAAGAGTGTTGTTCTAAGAGACGCGGCAACTTACTTTGGACCGATGAGCGTGAAAATTACATCATTCGCGGCGAAAGACGTTATCTCGGCGTGGATTTCACTCCCGGCGCGCAATCCGGCCAAGGTCGCAAAACTCATCCTTCGCCACCCGGATGGCAAGGAGTTGAAAGCCGTTACTGTCAACGGCCGGCCTTGGAAAGATTTCGACCCGGCCTCTGAAACAGTGACGCTGCCTGGAGGTATGGGCAAAGTCCAGGTGGTTGCATCCTATTGAGCGATAATTGTAAAAGCAAATGGGTGATGTGAATGATGAGGACACTGATTCTGATGCTGTCTGTTGTGATGATTTTTGCTTTTGGCGTAGGCTTGATCTGTGACAGTTGCTTTGCGGCCACGAAAGAGCAGAAGGAAACCTTCGGAGCGAAGCCCGGCGCCCTTGGGCCGATAGGCGGCGGAAAAGGCTACAAGAAGGCGATCACCAAAGGCGATTTCACCGTTGCGACCGAGGACGAGTTGGTGAACGCATTGAAAGAAGCCAAGCCCGGCCAGGTCGTCTATGTAAAGGACGACGCGGAGCTTGACTTCACCGTGCGGGTCAGCGTTCAGAAGTTTGTCCTGGAACTTCCCGGCGGGGTAACTCTGGCGAGCGGACGGGGCATAAAAGGCTCTAAGGGCGCGTTGATCTGCAGCGATGAATTTACGACCAATCCATTGATAAGAGTAACCGGTCCAAAAGCGCGGATAACTGGGCTGCGCTTGCAAGGTCCTGACCCCAAGATGCGTAAGGAGGAGCTAACGCGGATTTGGGACATCGGCGGGGCTGATCTATACTATAAATTTCCCACGTCCGAGGGAATTAACAGCGGCTTTTCCGATTTGGAGGTGGATAACTGCGAGATATCCGGGTGGAGCCACGGCGGCGTGCTTTGTCGAAAGGCGCGACCAGCGCGCATGTGCATCACAATTTCATTCATCACTGCCAGCGGCGCGGCATAGGCTATGGTGTCGTTTTGTATGAGGCTCAGGGTCTGATCGAGTTCAACATTTTTGATTACTGCAGGCACAGTATCGCCGCTTCCGGCCAGCCGGGCACTGCCTACGAAGCCTGCAACAACATCGTTTTGGAAAACGGATACGTGTCCAGTTTTGATATGCACGGCGGCGGAGACCGGAAAGACGGCACAGATATAGCCGGCGACTGGATAAAGATACACCACAACACTTTCAAAGCCAAGTGGAGGGGAGTTAATTTTGTGCCGGGCGTCGGCATAAGAGGAGTTCCAACCGAAGGCGGTGAGATTCACCATAACTGGTTCGGAGAGTCCGATCCCACAAAAGCGTTTTTCAAAGACCCGAATCCAAATGTACGCGTCTACCGAAACCAATACGGCTCGGACCGCGTTATAAAAGACTGAAATAAGAAAGATAGAGGAGAGGTAAATGATTGGTTTCTATGTTCTACCGATTGTCCTGCTGCTGATCGTTTCGATAGCGGCGGCGAATTCGGCTCCGGCCGGAGACTTCGACGCGGCGGTATTTGGGACGCCGTATCTTATTGCTTCCGAGGGAGCAGCGCCCGCGTATTCCCCTCAACTAACCGACGGCAATCCCAAGACGTTCATAAATGTCCCTGCCGATGGAACCGTCCAGTTGGAGTGGCGGCAGCCGAGAGAGATATATGCCGTCCGATTGGCGTTCCACGGCCCGGCGCCGAAAGTCGGCGATGTGAAGCTGGAATACTACTATCACATCTGGCCGGACACCGGCTCAGGCGGATGGATGCGCGTGGACGACCCGTTCAACGGCGATTTTGTCGCGGCGGCGATCGAGAACACTGCAAACGATCTGAACGAGATACAGCTTCGAATGAAGGCGCTGGACAAGTCCGAGAATCCCAAGATCAATAAAACAGGCGCGGAATACCGCTGCACTTACAAAGTCAGAGTTATCTTCAAGACAGCCGCGAAGCTGAGCGGAATACAATGCGTTACCGACTCGATTTGGAAAACCGCTGAGGTGAAAGTAGATTTGCTCGGCCAGAAGTGGGATGGGAAAGTCGAGGCCCGTAACGCGCGCATTGACTCCGTTTCTCCTGTAGACGGCTCGACCGCCATTGTTAATATCCGTTATGCGGACAACCCCAAGAGGTTGAGCGCCGACCGTGGTTACGTGATAGTGCGGCGGGGCGGCAAGGGGACTGACTTCTCATTTTTTATTGATGATGTCGTTGACGAAGGCGGCGTTTATGTAAGAGATGTCAACGCGTTCATCTCCGACGCGGCGAAGAACTTGTCCTATTCTGCCTGGAGCAAACCGGCTGACGCTTGGGACGCGACGATTATGGAGAAGGTCGCCGTAATGCCGGAGCAGACTTTCGCAAGAGCGATGAAAGAAATGCCCATGAAAGACCCAAGGGAAGCTCATCTTGGCCTGCCCATTCTCCGCCAGGAGATAAGCGTTGACAGTAGAGGCCAGGTGTTTGTAGATGGACATGCCCTTAGGAGTCCCGGCCCGGACAAGGACAGGTCTACAAGGCCGATGCGCGAAAAGAGCGCAATGTTACGCTCTTACGATTTATCGACGGCGGAGAACGGCATAGAGCCACTGCGACCTAAGAACGTGAAGCGTTCGCTTCAGAGTGGATATTTGCCTGTCATCAACTCGAAGTGGAAAGACGGCGATGTTGCCTACGGCCACTCGGTTTTCGCCACGGCGCTCGATTCGTCGACGCTCAAGAAATCCCTTGCGTTTCCCGAAACCCCGGCCAAACCTATGGGCGAAAAGGGCCGGGCCGCCGACCTCGGTTCCGGCGTTAAAGGTGATGAGCCTATCGCCACACTCAGCAGGATTGAGATTAAAAACACCGGCAAAACCGAACGGGCAGCCTACCTTTGGATCAGGCCAAATCCCATGGTTGCCATGAGCGTAGATAACATTGGCATGCTGCTGCTCTCTGAACCAACGAGACCATCAGCAGGGAAGAACCTGACGGCAACATGGGGACAGATAGACATAAACAAGAGAGGCGAACTCTCTTACGTTAAAGACTACACGGCAAAAGACGAAGACTCCAAAGACCTGCCGGACGCCATTCGCTACACGGTGAGACTCGCCCCCGGCGAAAGCCACGCCATATATTTGAAAGTCCCATACATTGAGCAGCTCACAACCGCCGAAGTCGCGCAGCTAAAAGCTCTTGATTGGGAGAAATCCTATAAGGAAACCATCGGCCTTTGGAAAAAGCGCCTCGCGGGAGCAATTGATGACTACAACGTTCCAGATACGGCTCTTGTGAACCTCTACCGCGCCAATTTGTGGCACGCGCTTGTCACCACCGACCGCGATGTCCCCACCGGCCTTTATGAGCACGGCGCGGCCACGTTTGGCTACAACATTTACGTAAACGAGACGGTGATGGTCGGCAGGGATTTGGAAATGCGCGGCGAGCATGAAGAAGCCCGCAGGTTGTTCGAGCCGTTTCTTTCGTGCCAGGGTATGAAGCCGCTTCCCGGCAATTTCAAAGGCCAGGATGGTTTGATTTTTGCCGCGGCTCCACCGGAATTCGATAACCATTACACCGCCCAGGGCTATAATATGCACCACGGCTTCGGCATGTGGGCGGCGGCGGAGCATTACTTCTGGACAAGAGACAAGAAGTATCTGGAGGCAATCGCGCCAAATCTCATCGCCGCAAGCGATTGGATTGTAAGGGAACGAAAGGCTACAATGGTCATGAATCCGGACGGCGCTAAGCCTCTGGAATACGGACTTGCCCCGGCGGGAGACCTTGAGGATGTCGCGGAGTATCTTTACTGGTATCCGACCAACGCCTACTACTATCTTGGGATGAAGTCATCGGCGGACGCGCTCGCTGAGATTGGCCATCCCGAAGCCGCTCGAATTGCCGCCGACGCGGAAGCCTATAGGAAGGATATTATGGCGAGCATGCGGGAATCCGTGGCGCAGAGTCCGGTCGTGAAGCTATTGGACGGCACGTATGTACCATGTGTGCCGCCAAGGACGGACGTTCTGACTACGTGCAAAGAAGGCTGGATACGCGAAGGACTCTACTCAACGCTGCACTTGGTAGACTGCGGGCTGATAAGCTGCGATGACGATTGGGCGACTTGGATACTGCACGACCTCGAAGATCGCATATTCATGAGCGCCGAATCAGGCTATGGTTTCCCCAATCCAAAGGAAGTGTTCTTCACTCTCGGCGGGTTCAATTTGCAGCCGAACCTTTTAGATAACTCGATTGCTTATTTGAAGCGAGGCCAAATCCCCAACTTCATCAGGGCTTTCTATAACATCTACGCCTCCAGCGTCTATCCCGATATGGTCTGCTTTGCTGAGTGGGTTCCAAAACCCGGCGAAGGCGGCGGGCCTCTCTACAAGACGCCCGATGAAAGCAAATTCATCCAGTGGATGCGCCAGATGCTCTTTTTGGAAATGGGCGACAGCCTCTACATAGGGCGCGGCGTTCCGAGGTTATGGATGGCTGACGGCAAGACAGTTGAAATGAAGAACGCGCCGACGTATTTCGGCCCTGCTGATATGAAGATAACGTCATCCGCCGCAAGCGGCAAGATCACGGCGGAGGTCAGCCTGCCAACGCGCAACAAGGCCAAGACCGTATTTGTCTCTCTCCGCCATCCCGACGGTAAGAAGATCAAGTCGGTCAAAGTAAACGGCAAGGCCTGGGATAAGTTCGATGCGAAGACGGACGAAGTGGAAATTCCGGGAGAAGCCGGTAAGGTAACCATAGTGGCAGCTTACTGAGTCGATGGTCGGTAGTCGTTAGTTGTTTATCCTTCGGGGCTCGTTTTTCGCCCCGAAGGCCCCTGTTTACAAGAGAGCTTCGGGACGAAAAGCGTGTCCCGAAGCATACGAAGTATCCATCTGTGGTCAAATTAAGAAGCTATGAAGCTAACTCCGCCATCTCTAATTTTTTACGTTTTCCTCGCATAAATATTTCGGAACTTGACCCAGATCAACATAACCGGCACTCCAAAGCGGTAAAAAATAATAAGTTCAATCGCTGCATCGTCGGCAATTTAGAGAATACAATCCGGGAGGTGAATTTGCAATGGCAAAGACAATCAAACTAGACGTTCGCGAGCTTCCTCCGTACCAAAGGCATCCTCTGATCTTCGAGACCTGGGAAGCGCTTGAAGTAGGGGATACGATGGAACTGATCAACGACCATGATCCCAGGCCGCTGCATTACCAGTTTATGATGGAGCGCGAGGGGGAGTTTGAATGGGACTCAAAAGAAAAGTCGCCTCTGGAGTGGGTGGCGCACATAAAGAAGGTTGGGCTTCCCAAGGCCGCCACATTGTAGCGATACCGCATGCTGACGCGCAGACGCGGATTGATGTTTCGGGATTTTGGTTATCCGCTATCCGATATATCTTCTCTAACCTAAGCTTTCCGTATACCCTGGTTTGCCGCATACCTGAAATCCCGAAACATCGGTTGTACAGGCAAAGAGCTTAGGCGGCGATGCCGCCTAAGCTCGATAATTCTACATTTCTTAAAATCTTAACTACCGGCGTCTTCGCCGCGCCAGTAAACCAAGACCGCTGAGACCCGTTAGCAGGCCTGTGAGACTGGCCGGCTCCGGCACAGGGGTACCGCCGAGATACACGTTATCAACTTGCGCCGCGAAGTTTTGCCCATAGCCGCCAACAGCTATAGCCATGATTTTGTCACCCTGTTGCATGCCGGAGTCGTATAGATTCCACGTCTGCGTGACATTTAGCTGGTCCCACTCAACGGCGCTTGATCCGAGAAAGGTTCCAACACTAGGGTGATATATTCCCCGCATTGCATATCCATCCACCCCGTCTCGCTGATAATACACCGCCATAAACGCCGGATACCACTCGCTCCCTCCACTTGCTTGAGGTGATGTCCAGCTTTGGCCTTTCAGCCAAAAGTCAGCGCTGAAAGTCAGCGTGGAATAATTACCGGTGGGGATGCCTTCCTCGAATAACTGCGCCGCGCCGATGGCTATAGGCGCCGGATTTTCACTTTCATCCCACCTAAACCATTCGAGGCTTGGGTTCAACGTATCGCGCCATGGAGCGATATGCACCGATGTCCCGTCTGGAAGCGAGCCAAAACTCGGGTTGGTCAAATCACTCATGTGCCCGACCTGCCAGTTGGATAGCCCGGAGCTGAAATTGTAGTTACTCACGGGGTTCGTTGGCCCAATGGCCGCCAGTGATCCTGACAGACATACCACGAGCGCCGCCGTGAGCGCAAGCACAAATGTAGCTCGTCTCATTTTTCACCCTTATTCGATTGTCGGTATTTATAATGCTCGAATAGAGAGTGTGCAATTTCCGTGCCAAAAGGACTGGCGGGCAGGCATATTTGCCGGAATTTATTGGGTGATGGGTTGTCGGTTGGCGGTTGACGGTTTTAGCTGTCAGCTGACAGCTTGCGATAGGTGATTAGCCGGGACGAGCGCTTTTCCGGCAAGGTCAACCGTAAGCAGCGCATCAGATCCGCGCCTTTTATTTGGAGCTTCTCGCCTGAACCGCCGTCCGTAAGCTCGTATGTCGCTTCCGCGTCCAAACCGCGCGGAGATAATTCAGCGATTGGATATAAACTTTTCTCGCGGCGAAAAACCAGTATAACGCCTTCATCCAAATCCGCTCTATGGTATTGTGAGGCCATCCAGCTATACGGGTCGCGCGAGTAAGGGAGCAGAGGATACCACGCCCCGACCAGCAAATGGCGGATACGCAGATATTGATCGAGCAGCTTTTTACCCCGGTCGAAATCAAAGTCCGGCGCGTCGGCAATCCAGCCCAGGCAAAGAGAAGAAGCCATGGTCGAATGGAATGAGTAATCGTCCAATTTATTCAAGTGGGCCACGAACGTATTGTTGGGCAAATATTGGCTAAGCCCCCAAATGGCCGCCTGGTCAATTTCGTCGCAGAACCAGTAATCACTCTTTTGCGCTATGTGCAGGCGCATAATCGTTTCCAGATCGATTCTATGGCCGCCGCTGGCGCACTCCTCGCGAAGACTGTCCGGCCACGTTTGCGCCAACCGGTCCCAATATGCGTAAAGACCTTCTATATACTTGATCTCGGTTATGCCCTGGCGGTCGGGCGCGTCGTTGTATCGCCAGTGCGGAAGCGGGTCCATATTGAAGTCCTGCCTGTAAACGCGGAAGCCCGGCAGGTCCATAAAATCCTTTACTATATCGAAGAAATAATCTTGGACTTCCGGCAGCCCGAAGTTCAGCAGATATGTTTCCTGTGGCTCGTCCCCGCCGGCCAGACACCATTCGGGATGATCCCTGTGTATTGTGGTTCCAGCTATCACGCGCTCCGGTTCAAACCAAAGCCCGTAAATCATCCCGCGCTCTTTCGCGGCGGCGGCAACAGGCCCCATTCCATCGGGATATGCGTCTTTTCGAGGGTCCCAGTTGCCCGCGCCTTTCGGCCATCCACCCGTAAACCAACCGGCGTCCGTCATAAGCGCTTCCAGCCCCAGCTTCGCATAAGCCTTTATCAGGGAAATCTGGTTCTCCGCGTTGCATTCGTTAAGCCAACCGCCGCCGCGAGTGAAACAGGTGTTGCAGAAGGGAATCGGGAGCGGCGTTTCGCCGTTAAGCCTTGCCGCGTAATGCTTATATATCAACTCGCGAAACCGGGCGTTGCTCTCAACCGTGTCTCCGTCCCAGTTCATCACAAGAATCCTTGGAGAGCGTAATCTTTCGCCGGGATGAAGCAAAAAACGCGTTTTTTCCATACCCGCCGTAACGCGCAGTTCGCCGTTATTTGAACAGGCGAGCGATGCTTTCCAGCTTCCCGACCATCCTACCGCGACAATAATGGAGCCGTTATCCGTCTCGATTTTGAAAAACGGAAAATCCCTGCCGGAGGATCTGCCGCCTCCTGAGCCAAGTTCGTGCGGATTGCGCAAGTTAATACCTTCAACGCCCGGCTCAAAATGCATCGGGTCGATCGTGCCGCCGTGTGTTCTATGCAGTCGATAAAAAGGCAGACGGCCCGCAAATGGCGAGTTAATAGTTACATCGAGCGCCTGAATATCTTCGATTATGCGCGTATCAGCGTTCCCGGTATTCTCGAAATAAATGACCCAATCCAAGGCATGGAAATCTGAGAATATGGTCAGTTCCAGGGTCAATCGCAGGCCAGAGTTGGGATCGGTCCAAACGGTCTCGCTTGTTTCCCGACCTGATTCAACCTTCGCGGGTCTACGTTCCATTTCCCAAGACGCAAGCAAATCGGCGCTTGGTTTTCCATCGTATGTGAATGAAAACAGGCGGCTTGAATCCACGAGAGGGACGGCCTCTTTGATTATCTCACCAAATAGCATTGCTCACCCTCCAATCTTGACTTCGACCTTTCAGGGACGGCGCCCTCCGTAACAGCTCAAGAAGAATAAGGAGGATTTTCGATTAACGTCATTTCGAGCGGAGCACAGCGGAGTCGAGAAATCTGCTTTTCCTATGAATGGTCCTGGAAAAAGCAGATTCCTCCGCTTCGGTCGGAATGACGGTCTACCGAATCCTGAACTGTTGCGCGCCCTCCAACAATCTTGACATGTCTAGGTTTACATGTTAAATTACTCGCGAACCGGTCCCAATCCATCGGGATGGTTCGTTTTTTTATACCCGAACGAGGGGTGGCTCTTTAATTATGATGCTCCTTGGAACTCAACGAATTAACGGGCAAGGACACTTGGAAATCGGCGGCTGCGATGTGACCGGCCTGGCGCGCCAGTTCGGCACGCCGCTGTATATAGTGGACGAAGAATTGCTCAGGCAAAACTGCCGCAGGTACGCGCAGGCTTACAAGCGCTTGTATCCCGAAGGTGAGACTGAAATCGCTTTCGCCGGAAAAGCGTTCCTGACGGCGGCTATGTGCGCAATAGCGGACCAGGAAGATTTAAGCCTCGACGTGGCTTCCGCCGGTGAGATACACACGGCTCTGAAGGCCGGTTATCCGATGTCAAGACTCATGTTCCATGGCAATAACAAGTCGGTGGCGGAGTTAGAGCTTGCCTTGGAAGTAAAGTTAGGCCGTATAGTCGCCGACAACCTGCCGGAGTTGGATTTGCTTGATCAGATCACGCGGCAGCGGTCGCAATCGTGCGATGTATTGCTGCGCCTGACGCCGGGGATTGATCCTCACACTCATAAGCTCATACGCACCGGCCAGGCCGACACCAAGTTCGGTCTCAACATCAAGGACGGCTCCGCAATGGCGGGCGTCAAGAAGGCTTTGGCCGCGCCTCTTATAAACTTAAAGGGCATTCACTGCCACGTCGGATCGCAATTGCTGGACACGGAAGCCCACGAGCAGGCGGCGGCGATTATGGTCGCCTTTATGAAGGAAGTTTTGGACGATACGGGCTATGCGGTCGAGCAGTTGAATATGGGCGGAGGACTGGGGATTCGCTATATCGAGTCGCACCAACCGCCTGCAATAGAGGATTTCGCCGAGCGTATTATTACGGCTATACGCACTGAACTAACCCGATTTGGGCTGAATCCACCAAGGATTATCCAAGAGCCGGGGCGGTCGATAGTCGGTGAAGCGGGGACGACGCTATATACAATAGGAACAATCAAAGAAGTTTCTATTACCGAAGCTCCCGGCAAGCGCGTCTATTTGGCCGTTGACGGCGGTATGTCCGACAACCCTCGTCCCGCGCTATACGAGGCGATTTATACTCCATTAGTCGCGAACAAGGCCAATGAGCCTGCCGATTGGGAAGTTACTATCGCGGGCAAGCACTGCGAGACGGACACACTGATTAAAGATGCGCGGATCGCAAAGGCTGTCGCCGGAGACCTGCTTGCGGTTTTATCCACCGGCGCGTACAATTATTCTATGGCCAGCAACTACAATCGCTTCCCCACCCCGGCTGCTGTTCTGGTTGGCGGCGGCAAGGCCGAAGTAATCGCGCGCCGCGATACGCTCGACGATCTGGTCGCGAATGACGTTATACCGGACAGGCTGTCGGCGGCGCGAGTTGGAGGTTAAAACTGTTTCAATTACCACAAGACACCGCTGAGTGGTTTCGTTTTGCCCAACAGATGTTCGCCGTTTTAATTGCGCTAACCGTGCACGAGTTCGCGCATGCCAAATCAGCGCAACTGGCGGGTGATGACACAGCCGAACGCATGGGGAGGGTGACGCTTAACCCGTTGGCGCACCTTGACCCGATTGGGACTCTGATGATAATCATGTCCTCCCTATCGGGGTTCGGAATCGGTTGGGGGAAGCCTGTGCCCGTGAACAAACTCAAGCTTCGACACCCAAGGTGGGACGATGTAAAAGTCTCGCTCTGGGGGCCGCTGTCCAACTTGACGCTTGGGATCACCTGCGGATTGATAATCCGGTTCTTTCCGCTAGCAACCGGCGCTTACAGTGACCTGCTGATCACCGGTGTGCTCGTGAATCTCGGATTGGCGATTTTCAATTTGATTCCGATCTCCCCGCTGGACGGTTCGCACATAATGAGCGGCCTTCTACCCGCGGAGCAGGCGGTCGTTTACGAGCGGTTTATGTTCCGCTACGGCCAGTTAATTCTGTTAGGAATGATCTTTATGGCGCCGGGAGTAATAGGCGTAATAATCGCGGGGCCGACACTGGCCATTTTGAAACTGTTATTTATTGGAGCTAAGTAGGAGCGTTTGACCAATGAGCAAGGGACGAATACTGAGCGGAATGCAGCCCACGGGGATTCTCCATTTGGGCAACTATGAAGGGGCGCTTCGCAACTGGGTCCGGCTTCAGGACGAATACGAGGCGTATTTCTGCATAGTGGATTGGCACGCTCTTACGACGCTTTATGAGGACACAAAGCAGATTAAAGAGAACATCCGGCAGGTGGCGATTGATTTCATCGCCGCCGGACTCGATCCCGACAAATGCGCCGTGTTCGTCCAATCGGATGTTAAAGAACACGCCGAACTGCATTTGCTGCTTTCGATGATAACCCCCGTCCCGTGGCTGGAGCGCGTTCCTACATATAAAGAAAAGCAGGAGCAGTTGCAGCTCGAGTCGGCGTCCTACGGACTGCTCGGCTATCCAGTCCTGCAGGCGGCGGACATTCTGGTATACAAGGCGAACGTTGTCCCGGTTGGCCGCGACCAGCTACCGCATCTCGAACTCTCAAGGGAGATTTGCCGCCGGTTCAACAACATCTACGGCGAAATCTTCCCTGAGCCGGAAGCCAAGCTGACGGAATATCCCGTTCTGCCCGGCACGGACGGCCGCAAAATGAGCAAGTCCTACGACAACGCCATCTATCTGGCTGACTCCGCCGAAGAAACGACCAGGAAGATACGCTCGATGTTCACCGACCCGCTGAAGGTCTACAAGAACGACCCCGGCCACCCCGAAACCTGCCCGGTCTTCGCGCTGCACCAGGTCTACAACAAGGCCGAAACGGAGCAGATTGCCCACGACTGCCGCGCCGGAACCCTCGGCTGCGTCGCCTGCAAAACCAGATTGGCCGAAGCAATGAACCAAGCCCTCGCCCAAGTCCGCGAGCGCCGCAAAGAGCTTGAGGACGACCCATCAAAACTTGATAAGATACTAGCCTCCGGCGCCGAAAAAGCCCGCGTCATAGCAAGCGAGACTATGAAGCAGGTAAGAAGCGTGATGGGAATTGGATAGGGAGCAGCGATGAGCGATGAGTAACGAGCGATGAGGTTTATACTTCGGGACTCGTTTTTCGTCCCGAAGGGTTCTGATACATAAGAGAGCTTCGGGATGAAATGCGGGAGTGTCAAAAATGCCGAT
>JAUSEB010000246.1 GCA_030650495.1 Armatimonadota bacterium
TATGCTTCGCGGGCTTGTTTTTCGCCCCGAAGCAAAACGTCGTAATTAAGAAATTATACAACATTAGCATTGGAGGCCATAAAAAATGGGAAAGCAGCGGTTTGAGCGGACTAAGCCGCACGTAAACATCGGCACAATAGGTCATGTGGACCATGGTAAGACGACCTTGACGGCTGCGATAACAGCAGCATTGGCGACCAAGGGTTTTGCCCAATACACGCCATACGACAAGATAGATGGGGCTCCTGAGGAGCGGGAGCGGGGCGTAACGATCAATATATTCCACGCGGAATACCAGACCGACACCCGGCACTACGCTCATGTGGACTGCCCCGGCCACGCCGACTACATAAAGAACATGATCACAGGCGCGGCTCAGATGGATGGAGCGGTCCTGGTGGTCTCAGCGGCTGACGGCCCGATGCCTCAGACAAGAGAGCACATCCTTCTAGCCCGGCAGGTCGGCGTTCCCTACATGGTGGTATACATGAACAAGTCCGACCAGGTGGACGACCCCGAGCTGATCGAGCTGGTGGAGCTTGAGGTAAGAGAGCTTCTATCAAAATATGAGTTCCCCGGCGACGACATCCCTGTGATAGTGGGCAGCGCGACAAAGGCCCTTGAAGCCCTAACAGCGGGCGACGTCCAGAACGAGTGGGTTCAGTCGATATGGAAACTTATCGACGCAATCGACAGCTACATACCGACGCCTGTCCGTGACGTGGATAAGCCGTTCTTGATGCCAGTTGAAGACGTGTTCACAATCACAGGAAGAGGAACAGTGGCGACGGGTAGAGTCGAGCGAGGAGCCCTGAAACTTGGCAGCGACGTTGAGATAGTTGGAATAAAGCCGACGAGAAAGACAGTCGCTACAGGAATCGAGATGTTCCGCAAGATGATGGACGAATGCCAGGCCGGCGACAACATAGGCCTGCTGCTTCGCGGCATAGAGCGAAAAGACATCGAGCGCGGTCAGGTCATCGCAAAACCGGGTTCGATCACTCCTCACACCAAGTTCAAGGCTGAGGTATACATTCTGACCAAAGAAGAGGGTGGAAGACACACCCCGTTCTTCACCGGCTACCGTCCTCAGTTCTACTTCAGAACAACGGACGTTACCGGCCAGGCGATGCTCCCTGAGGGCGTAGAGATGATAATGCCTGGTGACAGCATAACGATACAGGCTGAACTAATCCAGCCGATAGCTATGGAAGAAGGTTTGCGCTTCGCCATACGCGAGGGCGGAAGAACAGTCGGAGCGGGAGTTATCTCGCAGGTAATAGAGTAAAGACTGGATTCAGGAATTTAAATTATGCGTAAGGACAAAGTGAGGATTCGGCTAAGGGCTTTCGATCACAGAGTATTGGATCAGTCCGTAGAACGCATCGTTGATACAGCGCGAAGAACTGGCGCGAGAATATCCGGCCCCGTGCTGCTGCCGACGGAAAAGGACATCTACTGTGTGAATCGTGGTCCGAACATTGACAAAGAGTCAATGGAACACTTCGAGATTAGAACGCACAAGCGGCTGATCGACATCCTAAGCCCGGGGTCGAAGACAATCGACGCCCTAATGAGGCTGGATTTGCCGAGCGGCGTAGACATCGAGATCAAGCTTTAGGGGATTGCTGAAATGGTCAATGCGATACTAGGAAAAAAGCTTGGCATGACCCAGATCTTCGATGACCAGGGACGAGTAAAAGTCGTCTCGGTCATACAGGCTGGTCCGTGTGTGGTCACACAGGCCAAGACTGTCGAGAAGGATGGATACAGCGCCTTGCAACTCGGGTTCGAGGATATTAAAGAGAACCGGATCAACAAGCCCGCGGCGGGTCATTTTGCCGGCGCCAAGGTAGCTCCAAAGCGTTACCTCAAGGAAGTCAGAGTCGGCTCTGACTCCGCGCTTGAAGTCGGCCAGGAGATCAAAGCGGACGTGTTCGCTCCCGGCGATGTCGTGAGCGTGACAGGCGTCTCCAAAGGCAAGGGCTTCGCTGGCGTTGTCAAGCGATGGCACTTCCATGGGGGCGACATGACTCACGGGTCCATGATTCATAGAAAGCCACAGTCGGGCGGCGGTACGGACGCGGCCAGGACTTTCAAAGGCGTGAAGCGCCCGGGAAGAATGGGCGGCAAGCAAATTACCACGCTGGGACTGAAAATTGTTAAGGCCGATGTGGAGCGCAACCTGCTCTTGATTAAAGGGGCGGTCCCAGGGGCAAACGGCTCCCTGCTGTTGATTAAGAAAACCGGCGGAGGAGAGTAGAAAATGCCTACCATAACTGTCCGAGATAGCCAAGGCTCATCAGTCGGCAAACTAAAACTGAACCCCAGCGTGTTCGAGGTTAAAGCCAACATAGGGCTTATGCACCAGGCCGTTGTTGCAGAAGAAACCAACAACCGCCAGGGAACATCGGATACAAAGACACGCGCCGAGGTCGCGGGCGGGGGCAGAAAACCCTGGCGTCAGAAGGGCACCGGACGCGCCCGGCAGGGCACCCGTAGCGCCCCGCAATGGACGCACGGCGGAATCGTCTTCGGACCGCACCCGCGCGACTTCCAGAAAAATATGCCCAAGAAGATGCGAAGGGCTGCGCTGAAATCCGCTTTGTCCGCGAAACTCGCGGATGGCGAGATCATGGTGGTCGACTCCATTGCGATGGAAGAGATAAGCTGCAAGCAGTTTGTTGCGATGCTGGATAGGCTGGAAGCTACGGGGCGGATTCTTGTCGTGCTGGACGAGCAAAACGAGATCATAAGCAAGTCCGCAAGAAATATACCGGGGCTTAGCATTCGCGTAGCGCCGAACTTTTCCGTGCGCGACGTTCTGAACTGCGATAAGCTGCTCATCATAAAGGGCGCGGTCAAGAAACTGGAGGAGGTATTCTCTAAGTGAAAGACCCATATACCATTATTATCCGTCCTCTGGTGACGGAAAAGACCATAAGCAGCACGGCTGAAAGCAAATACACCTTTCAGGTGGATTTGAACGCGAATAAGATAGAAATCGGCGAGGCCGTCAAACAGATATTCAACGTGAAAGTTGAGAAAGTCAACACCCTTAGGGTCAGAGGAAAGACCCGCAGGCTTGGCAGATTCCGCGAAGGCAGAAAGCCATCCTGGAAAAAAGCAATCGTGACCTTGAAGGCGGGAGACCGGATCGAGATATTCGAAGGGATGTAACCCCGACGCTTTGGGGGGAGGATTTATATGGCTCTCAAACAATTTAAACCGACATCACCGGGCCGGAGATTCTTCACTGTCTCCAAGTTCGAAGAGATAACGAAGAGCGAACCCGAAAAGTCGCTGCTTCGCCCGCTGAAAAAAAGCGGCGGACGAAACAGCCAGGGCCGCATGACAGCGCGCCACAAAGGCGGCGGACATAAGAGACAATACAGAATAATCGACTTCAAGCGAGATAAAATTGATGTCGTCGGCAAAGTAGACGCAATCGAATACGATCCGAACCGCTCGGCCCGAATCGCTTTGATAAAATACGCTGATGGCGAGAAGCGATACATAATCGCTCCTCTCGGTATCAATGTCGGCGACCAGATTATTTCCGCCGAACAAGCCGATATCAAGCCGGGCAACACGATGCCTCTCAAATCAGTGCCGGTCGGCACCATAGTGCATAACGTGGAGCTATACCCGGGCAAGGGCGGACAGTTAGCCAGAAGCGCCGGAAACGGCATTCAGCTTATGGCGAAAGAAGGCAAATACGCCAACCTGCGCCTGCCCTCCGGAGAAATGCGAATGGTTCTCCAGGAGTGCAAAGCAACCATCGGCCAGGTAGGCAATACAGATCATGAAAATATATCCTACGGCAAGGCCGGCCGGTCCCGTTGGTTAGGGATCAAGCCGGGCGTCCGTGGTGTAGCAATGAATCCTCGTGACCATCCGCATGGTGGAGGAGAAGGCAAATCTCCGATAGGTCGCAAAAGCCCATGCACACCGTGGGGCAAGCCCACATTGGGCCACAAGACTCGAAGAAACAAACCGAGCGACAGACTGATTACGAGAAGACGAAAGTAGGAGGATGACCAGTGGCGCGATCTCTGAAAAAAGGCCCGTACGCTGAACCGAAACTGCTGAAGAAAATAGAAGACATGAACGCCAAGGGCGAAAAGAAGATGATCAAGACTTGGTCCAGGCGTTCCACCATATTCCCGTTGATGATCGGGCACACGCTTTTGGTGCATGATGGCCGGAAGCATATACCCGTGTTCGTGACGGAAAACATGGTCGGGCATAAGCTGGGAGAATTCGCGGTCACCCGAACCTTTAGAGGCCACGGGCATCACACCGAGCGGTCATCGTCCCTGAAGTAATCAAGTATTATTGCACCGGCCTTTGCAGTCTGGTGAGGATTGAAACAAACCAGGAGGCTCCAGTATGGAAGCAAGAGCAGTAGCGCGGTTTGTGCGCGTTACGCCTAGAAAAGCGAGATTCGTGGTTGACGCAGTTCGTGGAAAAAACGTCCACGACGCGTTGGCGATATTGAAGTTCACGCCGAACCAGGCGGCCAGAGTGGTCGAAAAACTGCTCAAATCCGCCGTGGCGAACGCGGAGAACAACCACCATATGGACGCCGACCTGCTGAAGGTTTCGACGGTCTTTGTGGACAATGGACCGACAATGAAGCGAATCCATCCAAGGGCTATGGGCCGGGCATATTCGATACTCAAGCGCTCGAGCCATATAACCCTGGTGGTTGAGGAAGGGGAGGAGCCTGCCCGCCGAACGCGACGAAAACAAGTTGCGCAGGTAGTCTCCAAAGCAAAGCCCAAACGCGGCAAAGCAGCGGCGGCGGCCGCCAAGCCCGCTGAGGCCAAAGCGACGAAGTCAAAGGCGCCCAAGGCGTCTGAACCGGCGTCCGAAGGAGGAGAGCAGTAATTGGGACAGAAAATCCATCCCGTTGGCTTTAGAATTGGAGTGATTCGCGACTGGGAGAGCAAATGGTTCGCGGACAGAGATTACGCCACCCTGCTTCTTGAAGACGCGAAAATACGCAAGTTCATAAAGAGCAATTTGAACTCAGCAGGTATCTCAAGAGTCGAGATAGATCGCGCGCCTCAAAAGCTGAGAGTCAGCCTGTTTACCGCCAAGCCCGGCATAATAATCGGACGCGGCGGAAAAGGCGCGGACGACCTCAGAGCGCATCTTGAAAAAATGACCGGCAAGCAGGTCCACGTGAACGTGCAAGAGATTCGTGAGCCGGAGCTTGACGCGCAGTTAGTCGCGGAGAGCATCGCTCAACAGATTGAAAAGCGCGTGGCCTACCGCAGAGCGATGCGCCAGGCCGTCACCCGCACGATGCGAATGGGGTCCAAGGGCATAAAAGTTCGCTGCGGCGGACGTCTAGCCGGAGCCGAAATCGCTCGTGTTGAAATCGACAAGCAGGGCAAGATTCCGCTCCACACACTTCGCGCGGACATCGACTATGGTTTCGCCGAAGCCGCAACGACCTATGGCAACATAGGCATCAAAGTGTGGATATACAAGGGCGACATACTGCCAGGCGCGCGCAGAGCCGAGCCGACCGAAGAAGAAGTATTCGCCAGGCGCAGAGAAGCTCGCGGCGACCGTCCGCCCAGAGGTGATCGACCGAGAGGCGATCGTCCGGGTGGAAGAGGTGCGGGCGGAAGAGGCGGCAGACCACAGGGTCGCGGTGGTGGCGGCGGCGGCGATAGGAGGCGTTCCTAGAAATGTTAATGCCAAAGAAAGTCAAGCATCGCAAGGTGCATCGCGGCTCCAGGGCCGGTAAGGCCACTAGCGGAACCAACGTAGATTTCGGCGAATACGGGCTTCAAGCCCTGGGCGCCTGCTGGATCACCAGCAACCAGATAGAGGCCGCGAGAGTAGCAATGACCAGGCACGTCAAAAGAGGCGGCAAGACCTGGATACGCATATTCCCGGATAAGTCCGTAACAAAGAAGCCGGCTGAAACCCGAATGGGAAGCGGCAAGGGCGCTCCGGAAAGCTGGGTCGCGGTTGTCAAGCCCGGCAGGATGCTATTTGAGATGGCCGGAGTAACCGAGGAATTGGCCAAAGAAGCCATGAGACTCGCGTCTCATAAACTTCCGGTCGAAACTCGATTCGTGACAAAAAAGGAAATGGGTGAGATAAGTGAGACTCACTGAAAAGCGGCGGCAAGTCAAGGAGAGTAACGAGCGGGAGCTCGAACAGATGATTAAGGACGAGAGGAAAGCTCTCTTCACTCTCAGACATGATATGTCGGCTAAACAGCTTGACAATCCAAGGCGCATAAGAGAAGCGCGTAAGAACATCGCGCGCGTACTCACAATACTGCGCGAGCGCGAAATCGCAGAACAAAAAGGGCAGGCCTGACAATGGTGGAGCGAAACAACAGAAGAACGCTCATCGGACAAGTCGTGAGTGATAAAATGGACAAGACGGTTGTGGTGGCGACTGAGACTCTCGTTCGCCATCCGCTTTACGGACGGACTATAAGACGCACCACGAGATTCAAAGCGCATGATGAAACGAACATGTGCGGCGTTGGCGATAAGGTCGAGATCATGGAGTCTCGTCCTCTTAGCCGCGAGAAAAGATGGCGCGTCGCCAGAATCGTCGAGAAAGCCAAGTAGGAGAATACTTAGATGATTCAACCATATACGCGTTTGCGCGCCGCGGACAACTCCGGCGCTCGGGAGATCCTATGTATTCGCGTGATGAAAGGCTCCGCGGGCCACTATGCGAACATCGGCGATATTATCATCGGAGCCGTGAAGTCCGCTACGCCCGGCGCGACGGTTAAGAAGGGCGATGTCATCAGAGCGGTTATTGTCAGGACGAAAAAGCCGATTCGCCGGCCAGATGGGTCTTATCTGCGATTCGACGAAAACGCCGCCGTGGTCGTCAATAACGTCAATGAGCCTCGCGGCACGCGCATATTCGGCCCAGTGGCGCGCGAGCTTCGAGAAAAGAATTTTATGCGGATTATATCTCTGGCTCCTGAGGTGCTGTAGCAGGAGAATATTCAAATCGTAGCCTAGCCCTTTATGGGCGTAGAACGGGCACAATGCCCGAGGCTACAGAGATTTGGACCGCAGCAGTGTTAGGTTTTGTGGCCCGGCCTGATTAGGTTCGAGCCGAGAGAAAGAGGAATCTGAAAATGCCGTTATTCAAGAGAAAAACGCAAGTCCAAGGTAAGCTTCGCCTGAAGAAGGGCGATGAGGTCGTCGTACTTGCGGGCAAGGATAAAGGCAAGCGCGGCAAGATAATCGAGACAATGCCCGATGCAGGCAAGGTCATCGTGGACGGAGTCAACATAGTGACACGCCACCAGAGACCACGCGCGGCCACAAGGTCCACGCCTAAGACACAGACCGGCACAATCAAGAAGCCGGCTCCGATGGCGGGCGGCAAAGTCATGCTGGTTTGCCCGCATTGCAGCAAGCCGGCCAAGACGTCCATTTTGATCACAGACGAAGGCGCCAAAGCGCGGGTCTGCAAACTCTGCCACCAGGCAGTCGACGCAACATAAGGGGTATCGCAATGCCAAGGCTCAAAGATAAATACAAAAATGAAGTAACGCCAAGCCTGGTGAAGGCTTTCAGTTATAAAAACATAATGCAGGTCCCCAGGGTTGAGAAGGTGATCGTCAACATGGGCGTCGGGGGAGCCGTTCAGGACGCTAAGCTGTTGGACAACGCCATGAACGACATGGCGGAGATTACCGGTCAGCGCCCCCAGGTTACCAAGGCGCGGAGATCGATTTCCAACTTCAAGGTCAGGGCAGGTATGCGGATCGGATGCAAAGTCACGCTTCGCGGCGCCATGATGTATGAGTTCCTAGATAGGCTCTTTAACGTCACGCTTCCCAGAGTCAGGGACTTTGGCGGCATAAACCCGGATGCATTCGACGGACATGGAAATTTCGCGATGGGACTCAAGGAGCAGCTAGTGTTCCCAGAGATAGACTATAACAAAATAGACAAGGCTCGCGGCATGGACATAATTATCGTCACAGACGCGAAAACTGACGAGGAAGCCAGAGCTTTGCTCAAAGGCCTCGGGCTGCCCTTCAGGACAAGTTAGAGAGACATAACCGATGAAAAAATACGCAATTGATGCAATTCGGAATATAGCTCTTGCAGGACACAGTGGGTCGGGAAAGACTTCCCTTGTGGAAAGTCTCCTGTTCGCCGCCGGAGCCGTTGAAAGACTCGGCAGGGTGGACGATGGGACCGCCACCACCGACTACGACGCGGATGAGACCAAACGAAAAATCAGCATCAACACAGCCCTTGCGCCGTGCGAGTGGCAGGGCCGCAAGCTCAACTTGCTGGACACGCCCGGCTATCCGGATTTCATCGGTGACGTAATAAGCGCGCTCAGAGTAGCCGAATCCGCCGTGCTGACCCTTGAGGCGGTCTCCGGCGTCGAAGTAGGCACCGAAACCGCTTGGGAATACGCCAAGACTCGCGGAATCGCCTGCGCGTTCTTTATCAACAAAATGGACCGCGAAAACGCCGACTTCGGTCGCGCTATGGAAACTCTAACAGCCAAGTTCGGGAACAAAGTCATCCCGATCCAACTGCCCATCGGCTCGCAAGACTCGTTCAAAGGCGCTGTGGATTTGGTCAAGATGAAAGCCATCACATGGGATGGCGGAAAGCCATCCGAGGGTGATATACCCACCGATATGCAGGCCCAGGCCGAACAATATCGCGAAAAGCTCGTTGAAGCCGCCGCCGAGATGGACGACGACCTGATGAACAAGTATTTCGACACCGGCAGCCTCAGCGAAGAGGAAGTCGCAAAAGCGCTCAAGATGGGAATCCAAAGCGGCAGCATAGTTCCCGTTCTTTGCGGCTCAGCGACAAAGCAGATTGGCGTTCAGCCGCTGCTCGACTTCCTTGCGGACTCGATGCCGTCGCCTATAGGCGCCGAAGCCAAAGGTGTTAACTCGCAGACCAAAGCCGAAGAAAAGAGGAAACCTGAAGACGCCTTCTCATCTCTGGTCTTCAAGACCATGGCTGATCCTTATGTCGGCAAGTTGACCTACTTCCGCGTTTACTCTGGGGGTATGAAGTCAGACTCACAAGTTTTTAATTCAAATAAGGGACGTGAAGAGCGAATAGGCCAGGTGTACTTCCTGCGCGGCAAGCAGCAGGAAGCTACGACCGAAGTCGGCGCCGGCGACATAGGCGCGGTGGCCAAGCTCCAGGAAACGTCCACCGGCGACACGCTTTGCGATAAAGCCAAGCCCATCATGTATGAGGTCATCGAGCTTCCAGATCCCGTCTACACTCTTGCGATTCGCGCGAAGACCAAGGCCGATGAAGACAAACTCGGGCCAGCCCTTCAGCGTTTGGCGGAAGAGGACCCAACTTTCAAGACGTGGCGCGAAGCTGAGACCAGCCAGACCCTGATCGCAGGCTTAGGCGACACCCAGCTCGATATTTCCGTCGACCGGCTGAAAAGGAAATTCGGTGTGGACGTCGAAACCGAAATACCCAAGACGCCTTACAGAGAAACCATAATGGTAAAAGCCGATGCCCAGGGCCGCCACAAGAAGCAAACCGGCGGACGCGGCCAGTTTGGTGACTGCTGGGTAAAGCTCGAGCCGCTGCCGCGCGGATCCGGTTTTGAGTACGTCGACAGCGTAGTCGGCGGTTCGATACCCAGGCAGTATATCCCGGCGGTAGAAAAAGGAATCCGGGAAGCGATGGACCGGGGGATGATAGCGGGCTACCCAGTGGTTGACATCCGCGCGGAAGTCTACGATGGATCGTTCCACACGGTTGACTCCTCGGAGTTGGCCTTCAAACTGGCCGGCCAGTTGGCGTTCGACAACGCTGCCGCCAAAGCGCAGCCCGTGTTGCTGGAACCCATCGTGAACGTCGAAATAATCGTGCCCGAAGAGTATATGGGCGATGTTATCGGTGACATGAACGGCAAGCGCGGACGCATACTCGGCATGGAGCCGATAGGCAACGGCAAACAGAGAATCAGAGCAACCGCTCCCGAAGGCGAAATGCTTCGATACGCGATAGATCTAAGGTCAATTGCACGAGGCAGAGGCTGGTTCAAAACGGAGCGCTCGCACTACGAAGAAGTTCCGGCTCACACCAGCCAACAGATAATTGCAGAAGCAAAGAAAGCTAAGGAGGAGTAGTTAGTGGCCAAACAGTGCTTAATTGAAAAGGCCAAGCGCACTCCCAAATTCTCAGTGCGTAAATATAACCGGTGTGGACTCTGCGGTCGTCCCCGCGGATTCATCCGCAAGTTCGGGCTATGCCGGATTTGCTTCCGTGAGATGGCGCACCAGGGGCTGGTTCCAGGAGTGACAAAGTCAAGCTGGTAATCAGAAGATAACGCCGGCCCAGCGGGGCCGGTGAGGATTGAAACCAGAAAGGAAACGCTATGACGGTAACGGATCCAGTTGCTGACCTTTTAACCAGAATTCGCAACGCCAATTCCGCCAACCACGACGTAGTGGAGGCGCCGGCGTCGAAGCTGAGCATGGAGATAATAAAGATACTCCAATCGGAGGGGTTCGTGAAGGGCTTTGAAATGGTCAAAGACGCCAAGTTCCCAACGGTTCGAGTCCATTTGAAATACGGATCGCGCAAAGAAAAGGTTATTACAAACCTCAAGCGCGTCAGCAAGCCCGGCCTCAGGATATACGCCGGGCGTGACAAATTGCCGCGAGTTTTGCGCGGCCTGGGAATAGCGATAATCAGCACGTCTCGCGGCGTGATGACCGATAAAGGAGCAAGAAAACTTGGCGTAGGCGGAGAGGTTCTCTGTTACGTTTGGTAGGAGACTTTAGCAATGTCCAGAATAGGTAATCTGCCGATAAATCTCCCGCAGGGCGTGGAGATAAATATAGACCAGTCAAAGGTCACCGTCAAAGGGCCAAAAGGCGTCCTTTCGCGCGAATTGCACCGGGATATGGCGATTCGCGTGGACGATGGCAAGATCGTCGTGGAGCGGCCCACCGACAATAAAATGCACAGATCGCTTCACGGGCTGACCCGGACTTTGGTCGCGAATATGGTCGAGGGCGTCACAAACGGATACCAGAAAGTCTTGCAAGTAATCGGAGTCGGATACCGAGCGCAGTTGAACGGCCAGAACCTGAATCTGCAGATTGGTTACTCCCACCCAGTGGAAATCATCCCGAAATCCGGGATTGAATTTGAAGTTGGCCAGGACACTAATACCAGGATGCCGTTCATAATAGTGCGCGGCATAGACAAAGAAGTCGTCGGCCAGCAAGCGGCCGAGATTCGCAAAGTAAGACCGCCGGAGCCTTACAAAGGCAAAGGCATCAAATACTCAACGGAAATCATCCGTCGCAAGGCTGGTAAAGCCGGTAAGGCCGGCGCCGGTAAGTAACAATAGATTTATAAAGACGTAGCCTAGCCCTTTATGGGCGTCAGGCGGGGACAAGCCCCTAGGCTACAAACGGGTAGGTAAGGAGGCGCTAAACCAAATGCGCGAGAAGGAAGCGCTGCGACAGAAGCGGCATGGTAGAGTTAGAAAAAAAGTGGTAGGCACACCGGAGAAGCCTAGGCTGAACGTATTCCGGAGCCTGAACAACATCTACGCGCAAGTAGTGGATGACACACAGCATGCCACCCTGGTCGCGGCCTCTACTATAGACAAAGAATTGAAATCGAAGGTCAAAACCGGTGGTAACACCGATTCCGCCAAGCTGGTAGGCGAACTTGTCGCGAAGCGAGCCAAGGAAAAGGGCATCGCGAAAGTCGTCTTCGACCGTGGCGGTTACAAATATCATGGCCGGATTAAATCACTCGCCGACGCTGCGCGCGAGGCGGGACTTGAATTCTAGTTTGCGGAGGAATAATGCCTAGAATCAACGCGGATACGCTCGATCTGGAAGAGCAAGTCATTCGGACAAACAAATGCCAGAAGGTTCATAAGGGTGGAAGAACCCTGAGCTGGAACGTGCTCGTCGCCGTTGGAGACCGGAAGGGTCATGTAGGCGTCGGCCTCGGCAAGGCGAGAGCGATCCCCGACGCCATTCGCAAAGGCATCGAGGACGCGAAAAAGAATATAGTGAAGATTCCATTGATCGGAACCACCATACCGCACGAAGTCGTTGCCTCGTTCGGTGCGTCGACCGCCATGCTCAAACCGGCTTCTCCCGGAACGGGCGTCGTCGCCGGCGGGTCTATGAGGCCGATTCTCGAACTGGCCGGTGTCCGTGACGTTCTTGCCAAATCACTCGGATCGGCTAACGCCATCAACACCGCCGCGGCCACGATGGTCGGGCTGAAGATGCTCAAGAGAGCCTCCGAAATCGGGGCGCTGCGCGGAAAGTCGGTTGAAGACATGGTTCCGTGGATGGTCAAGCTGGAACTTGCGGAAAAAGCAGCCGCTGAGCCGGTTGAACCCGAGGCTGAGGCCGAGGTAGAGGTTTCCGCTGAAAAAGTTATGGAAGAAGCCCCGGCTTCCTAAATGACGCCGGGCGGAGTTTGCGTAGCGCGAGGTATCTATGCTAAAGATAACACTTAAAAAAAGCCTTATCGGCTTTAATGGAAAACAGCGAAAAACCGTAAAGGCTTTGGGCCTTGGCAAGCTGGATTCGTGGGTCTTGCAGGCCGACAGCCCGCAGATTCGAGGGATGATAAAGAAGGTTACCCATCTGCTGCAAGTCGAGCAGCTAGAAGAGCCTGTGGAGGGCGAAGTACAATGAAACTAGTTGATCTGCGTCCCGCTGAGGGGTCAACACGAGAAAGAAAACGTATTGGCCGCGGAATTGGCTCCGGACATGGCGTGACAGCCGGTCGTGGAACCAAAGGCGACAAAGCCAGAGGCAGCACGAAGCCCGGATTCGAGGGTGGACAGACACCCCTGCACCGCCGCTTGCCGCATAAGCGCGGATTTAATAACATACTCTTTAGGAAGAATTACGCTATAGCAAACCTTGACGACCTCGAACGGTTTGAGGCCGGCACGGTTGTGACGATCGACCTCCTATTGGAGCACAGAATCGTCAGAGAGAAAGAGGACGGCCTGAAGGTCCTCGGCGGCGGCGAGCTGACAAAAGCTCTCACCGTTAAAGCCAATCGCTTCAGCAAGTCTGCCGCGGAGAAAATCACAGCCGCGGGTGGAACTACAGAGGTAATATAAATGCTTGCGTCCTTGCTGGCTGCGTTTCGTATACCGGACCTCCGAAAACGAATACTCTTCGTATTCGGAATGTTCGCCGTGTACGTGGTCGGACTGCACATTCCCATACCGGGTATCGACCGCAGTGTTATGGAGAATCTCATACAGAATGTGCAGGCGCTTGGTTTGTTGGATATATTCACTGGTGGAGCGTTCAAAAGGTTCACCATCTTCGCGATGGGCATAACCCCATACATTAACGCATCCATCATCATGCAGCTCCTTACCATAGCCATCCCTGAACTTGAAAGATTGGCAAAAGAGGGAGAATCCGGACGGAAGAAGATCAGCCAATATACACGCTATCTGACTGGTATCTTGGCTTTCGTGCAGGCTATCGGCATGGATGTTATGCTGAGCCATGCCGGAGCGTTCACCGGCACAGTCGGCCCGTCCCGGCTGTTTATGTATTTCCAGATTGCCATCACCCTCACGGCCGGAACCGCGTTCCTCATGTGGGTGGGTGAGCAGATAACGGATAAGGGTATCGGAAACGGCGTCTCGATGGTCATATTCTGCGGGATTATGGTCAGCCTGCCGTTCCAGTTGAGCAAAACCCTCGAGCTGTATCACGCGCACAGCATACACATAGGCAACCTGTTCATGCTGGCCTTATTCTTCGTGCTTACAGTCGCGGGCATCGTCGCAATAACACAGGCGCAGAGGAAGATACCAATCCAGCATGTTAAGAGAGTTGTCGGCAACAAAGTCTATGGCGGGCAGAGCTCGTTCCTGCCGCTCAGAGTGAACTCCGCCGGAGTCATCCCGATTATATTTGCAGTATCCATAATCTACCTGCCGGCCACAATAGCGCAGTTTTTCCCTAATTCGGATTCGCTGCAGGAATGGACTAGATGGCTGTCACCGGCGGACCCGGATATTTGGCGCAGAACCGTCGCGGGCTTTTTCTACGCGTTGATGATAATATTCTTCACTTACTTCTACACGGCGGTTACCTTTAACGTGCCCGACGTAGCCGAGAACCTGAAGAAGTGGGGAAGTTTTATTCCGGGAATAAGACCGGGCAAGCCTACGGAGCAGTACCTGGACAAGGTCATGACCCGCATCACCCTTGCGGGCGCCATTTTCCTTTCCATAATCGCTCTGTTACAATATTGGGTCCCGCAGTTAACGGGAGTGTCGGCAAACGCCTTCTCATTGGTCGGAGGGACATCACTGCTGATTGTCGTCGGCGTTGCCCTTGAAACAATGCAAGCGATTGAATCCCACCTGCTCATGCGGCACTACGAAGGATTCATTAAATAATGGCGCGATCAGGTGGGGTTCGGATGGCGTTATTCGGACCGCCCGGTGTGGGCAAAGGCACACAAGCGGCGCGGCTGCGGGACGCTGAAGGCGTGGCGCATATTTCCACAGGCGACGCTTTGAGAAAAGCGGTCGCTGAGGGAACAGAAACAGGGCTGAAAGCTAAGTCATATATGGACCGGGGCGAGTTGGTCCCGGATGAAGTGGTGATCGCAATCGCCAAGGAGAGCCTGCAACGCGAAGGGAAGAACGGATTTATACTCGACGGCTTCCCGCGGACCGTCGCCCAAGCCGAAGCGCTCGATAAGGTTCTGGATGAGATAGGCGCTCCGCTTCAGGTGGTCGTGAACCTGCAAGCGCCGGAGGACGAGCTTGTGCGCCGTTTATCCGGGAGGCGCTTGTGCTCCAAGTGTGGAGCCGGTTATCATGTTGAGTCTATGCCGTCCGCCGTTGAAGGCAAATGCGACGCATGTGGCGCGGAAACTGTCCAAAGAGAAGACGACAAGCCGGAAGCGATCCGAAACCGGCTGCAAGTCTACGAGGCGAAGACCGCCCCGGTGATAGACTACTATGCGCATAAAAGCATACTGAGGAATGTGGACGCGTCGGGGCCGGTAGACGAAGTTCTTAGAAAGATCGAGTCGGCCTTGAAATCTATTGGGGATTGAAGCCTCAATATGATAAAAATCAAACGTCCTGAAGAAATTGAAAAAATGAGAGTGTCGGGCGGGATTGTCGCCTGGACTCTGGCCGAATTGACCCGGGCGATAGTTCCAGGGAAGACGACAACGGACGAACTGAACCGTCTCGCCGAGCGGTTGCTGGCGGAAGCCGGCGCCGCCGCTTCCTTTAAGGGCTATCGGGGGTATCCCGCCACGATATGCGCTTCGGTAAACGAAGAAGTGGTGCATGGCATACCAAGCCCGCGGGTATTGCAGCCCGGCGATATACTTGGTATCGACCTTGGGGCTATAAAAAACGGTTATCACGGCGACGGCGCGGTCACCGTGCCAATCGGGGAAATATCGGACGAGGCCAGACGCCTGCTGCGCGTCACGAGAGAAGCGCTGTTCAAAGGCATCGAGCAGGCAAGGCCGGGAAAACGGATAGGTGATATAGGATCAGCCATCCAGCGTCATGCCGAGAGCCACGGATATTCCGTGGTCAGAGATTTAGTCGGGCATGGCATCGGCAGGGATATGCACGAGGATCCGCAGACGCCGAACTACGGCAAACCCGGAGAAGGCGTCTGGCTTAAAGAGGGTATGACTCTCGCAATCGAGCCGATGGTCAATATCGGCGGATATGCAATAGAGACCCTTGCGGATCATTGGACAATCGTAACAAGGGACAGGAGCCTTTCGGCTCACTTTGAACACACTGTCGCGATCACGGCGAAGGGACCGGATATTCTGACCTTGCCGCCGACAGGGGAGGCAACTTAGTTAATGGCTAAGGAAAAAGCCATAGAGGTTGAAGGCGTAGTTACAGAAACTCTACCGAATGCTATGTTCCGGGTAGAGCTTCCGAACGGCCACAAAGTGCTGGCTCATGTTTCGGGCAAGATTAGAATGCACTTTATCAAGATTTTGCCGGGTGACAGAGTCCTGGTGGAACTATCGCCTTATGACCTGTCTCGAGGACGGATACTATATCGTTACAAGTAGCGGGACGATAAGGTCCTGCCGCTTATTCAGCGACGACCTCTTGCGCGGCCGGTTACACCCGGCGCAAGAGAGCAAACGAGGGGAAGGCTTTGAAAGTCAGAGCATCAGTTAAAAAGATTTGCGAAAAGTGCAAAATTATCAAGCGCGAAGGCGTTGTAAGAGTAATCTGCATAAACCCGAAGCACAAGCAGAGGCAAGGCTGATACGAGACTATTTGTCTGCGTGAGCTTGCGGCTTCGATAGGTTTGCCGCGGAGTTGGAGGTAAGAGCTTGGCGAGAATTGCGGGAGTTGATCTCCCTAGAGACAAAAGGGTGGAGATTGCCCTCACATATATCTTCGGCCTCGGAGTTCCGAGCAGCCGGAAGATATTGGAGGAAGCGGGCGTTGATCCCGACACCAGAGTTCGCGACCTGACGGAAGGCGAGACAAGCAAACTTAGAGAAGTCATCGAGCGCGAATACAGGGTTGAAGGTGACCTGCGACGCCAGTTGTCACTCAACATCCGGCGGCTAATGGAGATCGGGTCCTATCGCGGGCTTCGCCATCGGCGAGGCCTCCCAGTGCGCGGACAGCGCACAAGCACTAATGCCCGAACCAGAAAAGGCCCGAAGCGGGCCGTCGGCATAAGACGGAAGAAAGCCAAGTAGGAGGCGCGTTTAATTGGTTAGAAAAACATCAGGTGGTAGATCAAAACCCAAAGAGAAAAAGAATATCGCACAGGGCGTTGCTCATATCAAAAGCACATTTAACAACACGATTGTCGCATTATCAGACGTTAACGGCGATCTGATCTCGTGGGCCAGCTCCGGTACCGTTGGCTTCAAAGGCACCAAAAAAGGCACGCCATTCGCGGCGCAAATGGCCGCTGAAGCCGCCGCCAAAAAAGCGATGGAGCACGGGTTGAGAAAAATAGACGTCTATGTGAAAGGTCCCGGCTCTGGAAGAGAGACTGCAATACGCTCCCTTCAGGCCGTAGGGCTCGAAGTTAGCATGATAAAAGACGTCACGCCCATACCTCACAATGGATGCCGGCCGCCCAAGAGACGGCGCGTTTAATATAGGAGAAGATTCTTATGGGAATGCATGGAGCCCCTGTCTGCAGGTTGTGCAGGCGGGAAGGCGAAAAACTTTATCTGAAGGGCGATAGATGCTACTCGCGAAAATGTTCTGTTGAGCGGCGCCAATACGCTCCCGGCCAACACGGGCCGAATGAGCGGCAGCCCAAAATGACCAACTATGGCATTCAGCTTCGTGAAAAACAAAAGACGCGGAGAATTTACGGCTTGCGCGAGCGGCAGTTCCGCAATTATGTGGAAGAAGCCGAGCGCCAACACGGAGTGACAGGCGAGAACCTCCTGCGGATTCTCGAAACCAGGCTCGACAACGTCGTATATCGCGCGGGATTCGCCAGTTCCAGGAGTCAGGCGCGTCAGTTGGTCAACCACTGTCACTTCAAAGTGAATGGCCGCCGGGTCAACATACCGTCATTCCTGGTCAAGCAGGGAGATATTGTCGAAGTTACCGCGAACAGCCGGAACATACCGGCGATCATGTCGGCGCTGGAAAGCGCGGGAGCAAAAGCGACGCCCGGTTGGCTCAAACTGGACGCAAATGCTTTTAAGGCCCAGGTCGATGCGTTGCCGACACGCGATGACATAGATACGGATGTTCAGGAATCGCTGATCGTTGAATTCTACTCAAGATAACGGAGGCCGTTAACCTATGGATATGGTTACGCCTAGTATAGAAGTAATCGAAGAAACACAAACTTACGGAAAGTTCGTGATTGAGCCTCAGGAGCGTGGCTTCGGCTCAACGCTCGGCAACGCGCTGCGGCGCGTCCTTTTGTCGTCAGTGACGGGAGCGGCGATCACGTCAATTAAGATAGACGGAGTTCTCCACGAGTTCTCCACTATCCCAGGCGTGAAAGAGGATACCACTCAGCTCATCCTGAACCTGCGCGACATAAATGTCAAAATCGAAAGCGATGGGGCATCGGCAGCCGAGCCTCGGACGATGAGAGTGGACGTACACGGCCCCGGCGATGTGACCGGCGCCGACATCCAGGTTCCGAGCGACGTGGAAATAGTCAACCCTGAGGTTCATATCGCCACGCTCAATGACGAAAGCTCAAGGCTTACCATGGAGATGACCGTGGAGCAGGGCAGAGGCTACGTTCTGCCCGAAAGACAGGAGCGCGTCAAGCAGAGCATCGGCGTCATCCCGCTGGGAGCCATCTTTACACCGGTGCGCAAAGCTAACTACATCGTTGAGCCTACCCGCGTGGGACACAAGACCGACTATGATCGACTGATCCTTGAGATTACGACAAACGGCTCGATCCGCCCGAGTGACGCCGTGAGCGAAGCCGCGAAGATTCTGGATAAACATCTCAGACTCTTCTTTGATTTCACTCGAAGGCCCAGAGGCGTAATGGAAGACCTGGACGAAGAAGGCCAGGCGTTCAAAACTCGCGCCCCCGACGCTCGCATCGAGGAGTTAGACTTCTCGGTTCGCACATATAACTGCCTGAAGAAAGCGGACGTTCTTACAATAGGCGAGCTTGTGCAGTTGACGGAAGCCGACTTGATGAACGTTCGGAACTTCGGCAAGAAGTCACTGAACGAAGTAAAAGACAAACTCGCCCAGCTCGGACTCAGCCTCAGAAAAGGCGCAGAAGGCTCGTCGGTTATCATTTCCAATGGCGACGACGAAGAAGAGATGGATATCGATATGGAAGAGACGGAAGAGAGCGAAGAAACTAAGGAAACCAAAGAAGTCGAAGTTTCCGAAGTATCTGAAGAATAATGCATGGTGTGACGGTGGTGTTTCGGGAATCTTGTTCCCGAAACCGCATAACAATGTGACGGTGTTTCGGCATTTCAAATGCCGAAACCAAATCAAAGGGCAATCGGCTCCGGCAAAACCGGAGCATGGAATCACTAGGAGGGCAGGTCAGGAGCATGCGACATAGAGTTGCAGGCAGAAAATTCGATTTACCGACAGATCAACGGATGGCTTTACTGAACGGCCTCGTCCGCGCGCTGTTACTGTACGAAAAAATAGAAACAACTGAAACTAGGGCGAAAGAAGTCAGAAGCATAGCCGAGAAAATCATCACAAACGCAAGGGCTAATGACCTGCACGCTCGCCGTATGGCTCGGAAGACCCTGAACGACGAGGATTTGGTCAAGAGGCTTTTTGACGTGATCGTTCCCAAGTTCGCCGACCGTCCAGGTGGTTACACACGGATTACCAAGATCGGGTTCCGCAGAGGCGACGCTGCGCCAATGGTGAAATTGGAGTTTGCCAGCGAAGAGTGATTACGCGGATATGCGTAACATAAAAGCGATTGTCGAATACGATGGCACGGACTACTTCGGATTTCAGAGGCAGCCAAGACGCCGGACGATTCAAGGCGAGCTTGAACGGGCTTTGACCCAAGTGATGAAAGAGCCTATTCGACTAATCGGCGCGGGACGGACGGATACGGGAGTGCATGCTCGCGGGCAAGTCATAAGTTTCAAAACCGAGTGCGGCATTCCAATTGATAAAGTGTGCGTGGCGTTGAACTCAGTTTTATCGAGAGACATAGTTCTCACGAATGCCGAGGAAGTCGAGCCGGGGTTTCACGCAAGATATTCGGCGCGGCAGCGGACATACGAATATTCGATTCTAAACGCAGGCAGGCCGTCCGCCCTTATGGGAAGATTCTCCTGGCATGTGCCGGAAAAGCTGAATCTGGCTGCTATGCGCAAAGCGGCGGCTTATTTAGTGGGAACGCACGATTTCGCCGCGTTTTCACTGAGCAGCCGAGACAGTGAAAACACGGTGCGGACCGTATCGAAGCTGGAAATCCGCCGTTGTAGCGCTATAATAATATTTACGCTGACGGCAAATGGTTTTCTGCATAGCATGGTTCGCGGCATAGTCGGAACACTGGTCGAAGCCGGCCAGGGGCGGCGTAAGCCGGAAGATTTGAAAACCATACTCGAAGGCAAGGACCGCGGGCGCGCGGGCAAGACTGCTCCGGCGCGAGGTTTGTGCTTGACGGAAGTTACGTATTGAGACGAAGAGGGATTAGATGAGAACTTATTCTGCAAAAGCAAGCGACATATCGCGCAAGTGGCACATCCTGGACGCCGCCGGGAGGCCCATAGGCCGTTTGGCCGTCGACGCCGCGAAGATATTGCGCGGCAAGCACAAACCGATCTTCACGCCCAACGTGGACACCGGCGATCATGTCATTATCATAAACGCGGAAAAAGCTGTTATGACCGGCGGAAAAGAAAAAGAACTGATCTATTGGCACTCGATGTATCCGGGTGGCATAAAGTCAGTATCGCGCGGCAAAGAATTCGCGCTTACGCCCGAGAAAACGATTATGAGAGTAGTAAAGGGTATGCTGCCTCACAACAAGCTGGGAGCAAAGATGCTGAAAAAGCTGCGAGTCTATAGCGGCGCCGAGCATCCCCACAAAGCGCAGATGCCCCAGGAACTGGCTCTTTAGGAGGAAATGTATTGGAGGATCGTGTAAAATACTACGCCACGGGCCACAGGAAGAATGCCACCGCTAAAGTATGGCTGGTGTCAGGGACCGGAAACGTCACCATAAATGGCAAGCCGATGAATGAATATCTTGGACGCCGGACCCTAGAGACGCTGGTTTTGCAGCCCTTCGAGGCTGTAAACTCAGGTGGTCAGTTCGACGTCATCGTCCAGGCTCTCGGCGGCGGAATCGCCGGCCAGGCGGGAGCGATACGCCATGGCATATCCAAAGCTCTGCTCGAAGTGAACGAAGAGATGCGTCCGACGCTTCGCAGGCAGGGATTTCTGACCCGTGATCCTCGCGTCAAAGAGCGGAAGAAATACGGCCGCAAGAGAGCGCGACGCGGATTCCAGTTCTCAAAGCGGTAATTCTTACAGGTAAGACAAAGCGAATGCCGTCCAATAATGAAAATGGGGGTAGCCGCCGCCTGCGTCGGTGGCAACCCTCTTTCACAGATTGGGAGGTTCGATCGTTTTTTATGAAAGTTATTATCCTCACGGTTATTCTCGTCTTAGTGGTATTGCTCGCCCAATTGCCCGCTTTAGCGGGACAGACTATCACACTCACACTCGATCCACCGGAACTGAGCGATAGCGGCTCTTCGCCGCCTCCGCCTGCCGCAACCAACCATACCAACACGCAAACAACGTCCAAGACAACGGCTAAGAAAGCTTCCGACGGCGTTGCAATAGGACGGGTGGGGGTCGTAATTACCCAAAAAGCCAGTATCTACCGCAGCAGTTCGTCCAGCAGAGTTCTCGCCACCTGCCCTGAAGGGACTCCCCTGGGCATCGTCGGCGAAAACAGCAAATGGTACGGCGTGCTTATGATAGACATGAGCACAGGTTGGGTTCGGAAAAGCGCCGTTAAACTCCTGGAATACGATCTCGTTGCGACAAATAAAACCTCGACGGTCGCTGGAGGAGTTGGCCAGCAGATAGTCCAGGCGGCAATGAAATACACAGGAGTCCCCTACGTATGGGGAGGGAACTCATGGAACGGCCTGGATTGCTCAGGGTTCGTGAAATCGGTCTACGGCAACTTCGGCGTAAACCTGCCCCGCGTCTCTCGCGAACAGGCTAATGTCGGCGTCCCCGTAGGTCCGGGCGACTTGCAAGCAGGTGACCGGCTTTACTTTGCCTGCAAAGGCCCTGAGATAGATCACACCGGTATATACATAGGCAACGGCCTCTTTATACACGCTTCTTCTCGCAGAGGAGGGGTCGCGGTAGACAATCTTGCCTCCGGCTTCTACGGCAGAACCCTCATTTCAGCCCGAAGGTCCTAAATAGGTGTTGGGTGATGGGTGTTTTCAGATGCTTTGGCTTGTAGTTCAAAGCCGAAGCCTATAGAAGTAATGTTGCCTTCGGCTTCAAAGAACAAGCCGAAGGATAGAAGTGGCCGTTGTTTCGGGATTTGAATGGAGCGCAGCGGAATGGAAATCCCGAAACAAACCGCGTAAAGGAGGGGTTAGGGGGAGGTCTTCCCTTCTCTAAACTCTCAACTCTCAACCCTCAACTTCATTGACTGCCCCCGCATCTGACTGATATAATCAAGCTGAGGGATGAGGAAGACCCCACTGGAGGTTTCAATGGTTCAGAGGCGGCATTGCTTAGCGCTCACCGTCATTTGTTTATTCCTATCATTATCGGCAGTTGGACACGCAAAGGATTGGCCATTTGGCCGTGGTGACGCCGCGTCTTCGGGCTTCACGTCAGAAGGTGTTCAAATGCCGCTTGTTCTTTCATGGGACTATAACACCTCTCGTATGGGCAGAAATACATCTGCTCCCATAGTCGCGGGAGATGTGGTGTATTTTTGCGCTGGAGATCGCGTGATGGCGTTAGACGCTCAATCCGGGGTTCTCAAGTGGAAATTCCCCGCTGATGAACCTCTGTCCGGCGCCATAAAAGCTGCTCCCGCCGTCAGCAAGGACACTCTTTATTTCGGAGCGACCGACGGCAATTTGTACGCGGTCAACATCAATGATGGAGTGCTGCGCTGGACATATCCCACCAGAGGCTCGATTCGGAGCGCTCCTATAATCTCCGACAATGTCGTATATTTCGGCTCTGACGACAACAATCTATATGCTGTTAACGCTGAAACCGGAGAGCCCGCATGGCGAGGCCCATTCGCCACCAGGGATGACGTTGCGGCGTCTCCCGTCGTGTCGGGCGGTTATGTCGTATTCGTCTCAATGGACACCATAGTTTATGGCACAAACTCCTTGAGCGGGGCAATGCGCTGGCAGTATAGGCTTCCACAAGTTTACGCTCGCTCAGCTCCAGTCGTGGCCGGCGACAGCGTATACGTTGCTGCTGGAAATGCACTTCACACACTATCTTTGAAAAGCGGTAGATTCCGAGGCTCGATTCCTTTCTCAAGCGAGATCGCGGCTGGACCCACCATAGCCAATGACGTCACGTCAGCCGATTCCGGCGCTGTTGGCGCTGGTTCAACAATATACATAATTACCAAGAATAACAGGCTATACGCGATCACGCCTGCCGGCAAGTCAAAATGGAGCCAATATGTAAATCTGCCATACGCCTGCAGCAGCCCTCCGACCGTCGCCGGAGATACGGTTGTCGTCGGCTCCGAGCGTGGATCTGTTTCGGCCTATTCAGCAGCAACCGGGAAACTAAAGTGGCAGTATACCATACTCCCGGCGCAGCTCACCGCCTCAACCTTGTACACTGCTGTCACCGCGCCTCCCGTTGTTGCGAACAAACGGCTCTACCTTGTAACAGACGACGGATCTCTGCATTGCTTCGATTCTGATATGCCTGATGACACTGCTCCTGAGGCGTTCGATTTTATACCGCGCAGAGCGACGGCCATGTCCGGCCAACCGCCGATAAAGATTTCTGCTGTCCTTTTCGATCTCGGCTGTGGCATCAATGACTCCAGCATTCAGTTGAAAGTGGATGACGAGGTGGTTCCACATACCTTCGACGCCTCCAAATATACTGTTTCCTGCGAGACCACTGATCGGAAGGAGGATGGGCGCCATAATATCACGCTTTCCGTGGAAGACTGGCGCGGCAATAAACACACCGATACTTGGAGCTTTATCGTTGACAACAAACTGCGGCCGCCGGTTACGGCGAAGCCCGCCGCGCCTCCCAAGACGCCCAGGCCAACTTATAAAAACAACCCATTACCACCGCCAAAACCTCCGGCTCCATCAAGTTCTGGTGAAGATGTGTCCCCACCAGAGCCTATTGTGGAGGCCCCGGCAGGGACGTAGGTGTTTCGGTAATTCAAATTTGGTGTTTCGGGACTTCAGTCCCGAAACCAGGAATCAGAGCCACCAAGGCTCCTTTCAGAGAATACTCCAGAGGAGCCTTTATTTTTTGTACTTGACCCAGGTCAACTAATGAAACTCGCGTTTTGGTTATAATCAATAAAGTAGTTCAACTCCCGAAAGGCTTTGACAAGAAATGAAATGGGAACAAGATGCGCTGGATGCGATTTCAAAAGCCCCGGTCTTACTTCGCCCAATGATCAAACGAAAAGTCGAATCCCGTGTGTCCGCTCGCGGCGGATCCATAGTCACGCTGGATGATGTAAACGAAGCCCGCGGCGCCGCAAGCCCAAAGGCCGCGCGGAAAGCTGCGATTGACCAACAACCGAATACCGAAGACGTCGGAATCACGCCTGATGAGATAGAGAAAGTCATAGCATCGACACCGCAGTCGGCGGTGGTTTCAGAGTCTAGATACTATGAAGTCAAAGTCTGCGGCGGCGCATTCGGCTGCCCAAGAGCCTTATTCGATGTTAGCGCCTTTGCCGATAAAATAATTGCTCATATTGAAAAAAGCGGTGTGTCGGAGGCTGTCGCCTCAAGAGTCAAAGGTCCGATTCTCCGCCACCACAAGTTCAGCGTAGCAATTGCCGGCTGCCCAAATAGCTGTTCCCAACCCCAGATTCATGACTTCGGCGCGCAAGGCCGCGCCCGCGTTGAGATCAACGATAACCCCTGTGTAGAGTGCATGGGATGTGTTAAGGTCTGCAACGAAGGCTCAATGAAGGTCGAGGACGCGACTCCTGAGATAGACAGAAGCAAGTGTATCAACTGCGGTGATTGCGCGACTGTCTGCCCGACGGAATCGCTTTTTATTGAGAAACGCGGCTATACCATCCTCGCCGGAGGCAAACTCGGCAGGCATCCCCAACTTGCGCGCGAACTTGCCGAGTTCACCGACGAACCAACCCTCCTTGCCTCTCTCGACGTTATAGCGGATGTATTCAAAAACGAAATGCAGCCGGGAGAGCGAATGGCCGACGCCGTCACGCGCATCGGCGCGGATACCCTTACCGCCCGTTTCGCTCGCTGATAGCATGGGAACGTACCAAAGTAGAGGCGAAATTTACTAAGGGGGAACCGAAATGACCGCAGTTATCCTCTTAACCGCTGCACTACTGTCGTACGGCATGTATCCGGCTGCTCCCACATATACCCAATCCTACTCACCGGTTGTAAATCCCGGCTATGAGATAATCGAAACTCCCGCCGTGGGTTCCGTAACCATTGCGGGAAATGTCTCGCGTCCGGGCGAATACAAGTTCTATTCAGGAATGCTCGTATCCGACCTGATAGGAGAGGCAGGCAGCTTTCTAAATGGAGCGGACTACGAAAGCATAAACCTTATCCGCGCCACCCCGTATGGAGATACGGCCTACCTCCTGAGCTGGCACATAAGCTGGCAGAGGCTTATATCGCTAAAACCAGGAGACACGGTGATCATTCCAGCCAAGACACGTATGGGATATTAATTTGTAGGGGTGAAGCATCTGCCCCACGACTCCGCGCACAGTATTAGATACATACGCAGATGCTTCACCCCTACGATTCCATCGACTCTCTCAACCTCTATGCTGTATAATGTCGAAAGCTTTTCCGCAACACAGATTGGAGACATAAAAGCATGAAGGTTTTGGCAATACAGGCAAGCGCCAATAAAGACGGGCTTACAAGCTCATTAGCGCAAGCAGCGCTTGAAGGCGCTAAGTCCGCAGGCGCAAAGATCGAACTAGTGCATCTTAATGGGATGGAAATCAACTCCTGCAAAGTCTGCGGTGACGGTTGGGGTAAGTGCCGCACTGATGGGCTGTGTATACAGGACGACCAGTTCCAGATTCTGCGAGATACGATCAGTGAAGCGGACGCGCTGGTTTTCGCGGTTCCGGTCTATTTTCACGACATCAGCGAAACGGCGAAGAGCTTCCTCGACCGCTGGCGGCGATGCGAATGGCCGCACGAGGACAAATCGGTCCTAAAGGCCAAACCTGTTATCGGAATTGCAGCAGCCGGTGGCTCAGGTGGCGGAGCGGTCAAAGCTCTTCAGAGCCTTGAGAACTACTTCATCTGGCTCAGGCTTTCTGTTTTCGATTTGGTTCCCGCCACTCGTTTCAACAAAGAATGGCGTCTTGAAGGGCTGAAAGCCGCAGGCCGCGCGCTGTCTGAAGGTGGTCGCTAACCGATGGAAAAGATAAAGAACATCTCAGTCTTATCCGCCGTCGTGCACGTGCTCGACAATCGTCTTGGCGAACCACAATTAGCGGATGTTGAGCTTGAGCTGACCTCGGAAGTATATGAGTTTTTCGAGGAGCATATTCTCGCTTGCGCCAAGGCCAGCAGTCTCAGACTCGGCAAATCGCAGGATGACAGCGGTCCTCGCCGGATTTGCACGCGCTTGATTGAAGAAGAGGGCGACTTCATCGAGGAGTCCAAAGCCCTTGCTATTATGCTGTTTCAGGAGCTTGGCGCGACAAGTCTTCTGCGGTCCGACCTTGCCGCCTGCCTATTCGTCGACGAGGACAGCGACCAGCGGCACGTCGCGTTGATCAATCTGATCCCAGTGCAGGTATTCGACCGCCGCCTGGTCCAAAAGGACGGCACCTCCCAAATGCAGCTTGAGCGCATACACGTCCTCCCTGATCCCGGCAGGCCGCAGAACAAGACCGCCATCTATTATCCCCAAGTCCCCGGCGCGCCGTATGACCTTCTTTATCGTGACGTGCCTTATTCAAAAGACGATGATGAAGCCACCCTCAACTACTGGCGCGGCCAATTCCTTCACTGCATCGAGGTACAGTCGCCTAAGGAAATGACCAAGCTGGTTTTCTCCGAAACGGACAAATGGTTGGAGTCCAATGAAGAGATAGTTCCCGAAGAACTCAGCGCCGAGCTGCGAAAGGCCGTTAAAGAGAGCGCGGTTTCCGACGAAGTTATGGACATCCTCCAGATCGCCGAGCGGATGATCGAAGACGACGACATGCGCGACAGCTACGTTGGACAACTGCGGCAAAAAGGTCTTTCCAAAACCTCATTCCGACCCGACAACGAATGGGCCGAGCGCAGCGCGAATAAGAAGAAATACGTCCTGGACGACGGCGTGACCATCACCGGCGCCCGCGACGTGATCGACGACGTTGTGCAAATCCTGCCGAAAACGGCGGACGGGAAGACACGGATTGTTATTGAGAGTAAGAGGTTTGTGGAGAAATAAAGGCATCCGAATCCTGGGCAGCCGTTTTCTTGATCGAAAGAATGGCCGAGCATATTCTTGGAAGGTAGATCGGTATGAGTACAAAATCATCAATAGAATGGACAGAATCAACTTGGAATCCAGTGACAGGCTGTACGAAAACAAGTCTGGGTTGTCGGCACTGTTATGCTGAACGCATGGCTTATCGCCTGCAATCCATGGGGCAGCCGAACTATCAAAATGGCTTTAAGGTTACTACTCATGAAAATGCTCTTGATCTTCCTTTGAAGTGGAAGAAACCACAGATTATCTTTGTAAACTCTATGAGCGATCTCTTTCACGAGAAAGTTGGTAATGATTTCATCCTGCGCGCGTTTGAGGTCATGAGGCAAGCCCACTGGCATCGATTCCAAGTGCTTACTAAGCGCGCAGAGCGTATGTTGGAGATGAACTCTATTTTGAATTGGGCTCCGAATATATGGATGGGAGTGAGCATAGAGTCGGAGCAATGGTTACACCGCGCCGATTACCTTCGTGAAACTGACGCAGCCGTCAAGTTTCTATCTTTGGAGCCGCTACTTGGGCCGCTGCCAAATCTGAATCTCGACGGGATCGATTGGGTTATCGTGGGTGGTGAGTCCGGTCCCGGCGCTAGACCTCTATCCGACCAGTGGGTCAAGGAAATAAGGGATAAGTGTATCACGTCGGGAGCGCCGTTTTTCTTCAAACAGTGGGGTGGAGTGAATAAAAAGAAAGCTGGTCGCCTGCTGGAGGGGCGTGTGTGGAATCAAATGCCGAAACAAGCCGTCGCCTGATTTACCGGATACCTGTGACAGTCTTTCATTTCACCAATACCCTCTGATCTCCAACCCTCCGCGTAACGCGCTTGTAGTCGAAATACTCAAGCAGAGGGATAATAACCCTCCTGCTCGATCCTGTAATATCTCTAAATGCGCTCACGGACATCGGTCCATT
>JAUSEB010000248.1 GCA_030650495.1 Armatimonadota bacterium
AAATCCTGATGAAAACGACACGTTCACGGCAAACCAACTACGGCGTAAGGTCTGGGATATGACGGGGCATCTTCCTGAGATAGTAGAGGGAGGAGCCGGAGCCCCGACGACCAACGTGATAGCTATTGGCGACCCGGCTAAGAACACGGCTGTAGCTTCGCTAATATCCACTTGGCCGGAGGCCACAGGCAAAGCCTCAAAGTGCGAAGGTTACCTTCTTGGTGTGAAAGACGGCTCCATTGTGATAAGAGGCTTCGACCAAAAGGGGACGTTCTACGGCTGCCAGACGCTTATCCTACTTCTTGAGAGTTACAGAACGGCAAGAATTGGAAACTTATTTTGCTATGACTATCCCGATCTGGCGTGGAGAGGGATGTTTGTCAGGGTCCGCTATGCGTTCGACGTGGAATTTCTCAAGGAACTGATCTCGGAGGTCGTCGCTCGATATAAACTGAACGTCCTGGAACTCGATGTTGCCTATGGGACGCAGTGGACCTCTCATCCGGAGCTATATTTAGGAGACCCGGCGATAGCGTCTCACACAACTGATTTGATTCCAATTGTTCCGCACGCGAGGCAACACTTTATTGAACCAATCCCACATCTAAACGGCTGGGTGCATACAAGCGAGTTCCATACAGCCAACACGATGAATACTCTGCTCAGGGAAAACCGCACTTGGCCGGACCCGGCCCCGGAGGTCGAAAATATATGCCCGCGGAATCCGGCTTCCGTGCAACTGGTGCATGAATTGATGGACGAGTTGATCGAGATATTCCAGCCTCGGTATTTCCAAACCGGGTGGGATGAGATTAGCGCATTATCGCACAGTTCGTGTCCTTATTGCAGCGGCACAAACCCGATCTCGTCTTTCTCCGAATTCCTTTGGAACGACTACAACTACCTGAGCGCAAAGGGAATAACCCCCATCATGTGGGGAGATATGCTGCGCGAAGATATGAATGGGAATGATCCAACTCCCAATGATCCGGGTTGGGGCACATGGCGAACTTTGGCGTCAATGCCTAAAGGGACGATTATCCAGGACTGGGACTACAGTTCTAAGACCGATTTCCCCAGCCTGCAAACGTGGAATAACAACGGCAGCCCATCACTGGGCGCGCCTTTTGGGCTTGGCAGTGGTTATGTCGGCAAGGAAAACATATTCTATTGGGGCAAATCGGCGAAGAAATATGGAGTCCTGGGGGGTGTCGCGTTCAACAAGTATCATCCCGGCTACAAAGAGAGTGATTTACTGGACGGCGCCCAGATAACAAACCTGGGCTGCTATACTTATATGGCCGAGTGGACATGGTCGCCGGAGAAGCCTTATTGGAACCCGCTGCCCTACAGCGCAGAGGATGCGATCAGGCAGCGAATTTCGCCGGACACGCCCTATAGTTTGACGGCTGCTATGTCAGGCGCTGATGTCGATCTTCAGTGGACAAATCCTCCCGACACGGCGTTTCAGGCTACGTGGATATGCTATAGAACTGATCGATACCCGACGGATCCCATTGACGGGGTCTTTGTCTGTGACCTGGCCGGTTCTCCAAATGGCTCTATGGCTTACACGCATACAACGGTTCCGATGGGCGCAACAGTTTACTACGCGGCGTTTTCTCACGATTCCGTGAGACACTTTTCGCCCGTTGCGACGGCTTCCGTGGCAAATGGGACGCCTCTTTCTCCCACGGCTCTAAGCTCAATTTCTGACGGAGAAACAGTCAGCGTCAACGGCATAGTGACGGCTGTCTATGACGGTTTCTTCTATATCGAAGATGAGGACAGGATAACAGGCATAAGAGTCGAGTCCGATGAGATAGTGGTTGAAGGAAACATAAGGACGATCACAGGCCCGCTTGGCAAGACCGGAATGGAAAGATCGATAACGGCTCTGTTAGTCACAGGCACGGATATAAAAGACCCTGTTCTCGATCCCGTCGCTATGCCCAACTCCGTGATAGGCGGCGCTGATAAGGGATTCACTCCCGGCTCAGGAGGATTCGGCCTGAACAACGTTGGGATTCTTATCTCCTCAGTTGGCAGTAAAGGGGTTGTCGCTCCTGACAATTCCTACTTCTTCATAGACGACGGCTCAGTTCCCGGCGGGATCAAGGTGATACTTACAGAGACAAAGACTCCCATCTCCATTCCTTCAGGGACATACTTTATGGTCACTGGAGCGTCTTCTCTCGATTCTGACGGTAAAGCTATCATAAGGCCGAGGGACCAGGGAGATATTGTCGTATTGAGGTAACCGCCGGATTCGGAAATCCGGCTTCAGTTTTGGGGTGGCTGTTCGGAAACAGCCGCCCAGCTATACTCCCCTTTCGAGCATCCTCAATAAGAAGGGAATTCCCCCATCCTGCTTGAAGCTACAAGTGTAATTCCTGATAGTTTACACTGGAGACGGCGTCAACGGATGAAACACAAAAAGACCTCCTCTAAACCGGAGAGCGCAGGCAGCCTTCGCCAAAGCAATCTATTAACCGCCATTTCATCGCTGAGAGGCGTTCTGGCGCTGCTGGCGGTATTTGCGCTTGGAGTATATTTCTCACCTAAAACGCCGGGGAGCAACTGGCCGTTGTTCCTTACCGGCCCGGTTCAAAAGGGAATATTATTCGACTACGCCGAGTACGGTATTCTCGCAACGGGCATGACAATCGTCATACTGTCCGGCGGGATCGATCTGTCCGTGGGGTCGGTGCTTGGCGCGTCGTCCGTTTTATTTTCATTGCTGGTGATTGGCTATGGGTGGCCGCCTCTAGCCGCACTGCTTGTGTGCATAGTTGCCGGACTTGCCGCCGGGTCGGTAAGCGGAATACTAATATCCCGGTTCAAGATGCAGCCGTTTGTGGCTACGCTGGCGATGATGGTCGCGGCAAGAGGAGCGGCGAAGCTGATTTCCGGCGGGATAAAGGTACAACCGGGCGCTCAGGGTTGGTACAAGATTCAAGGCGCCGCGCCGGAATTCTATACATGGATGACGTCGCCGACGAGCGTCTTAGGACTTCAGCCAATCACTTTGACGTTTCTTGCGGCTATATTGGTGATGTTTCTCGTTGTGCGATACACGCGGTTCGGTCGCCAGCTTTACGCGATTGGCGGCAATGAAGAGGCGGCGAGACTCTCCGGTATGCGGGTGAGCGGAAGCAAGATAGCGGCTTACGCTCTGTGCGCCGGACTGGCGGCTCTGGCGGGAATAGCTGACGCTTGCACGACCGGCCTGGGCGACCCTGAAGCGGGATTTACTTATGAGCTTGACGCGATAGCCGCCGTGGTCATTGGCGGAACGAGCCTGATGGGCGGTCGCGGCGGAGTGATATTCACACTTATCGGCGCGCTGATAATCGGCTACATCGGCAAAATCCTCAGCATCAACGCCGTTCCCGAAGCGGGAAGGCTGTTGGCAAAAGGAGGAATCATAGTAGTCGCGGTGCTAATACAGCAGAGAAAGCAATGATGGTTTGTAAGAGTTCAGTCTGCCGTGTATAGTCATTTCGAGCGGAGCGCCAGCGCAGTCGAGAAATCTGCTTTTGGGAATAGCTTATCAAAAAAGCAGATTTGGTTTTATTCGGAATGATATTCCCGCGAAACTGAACTATTACATGGTTTTTGGTTCGGCATTTGAAATGCCGAAACACCTATATAATCATTCAAAACAAGGAGGATTATGGTGAGCAGATTCAAAATAGCTGCGCTTGTGTTGCTGATAATCGCCGGCATGGCGCTGGCAAATGGCTGCGGCAAGAAGGTGGTAAGCGGGCCAAAGGGAACGGCGCTGAACCCATGGGTGATCGGGATGTCCCAGTGCAATTTGGGCGAGCCATGGAGGGTGCAAATGAACGCCGACATCAAGGCCGCGGCGGATAAGCATCCTGAATTGAAAGTCCTGTTCCAGGACGCTCAGAACAACACCAACACCCAGCAAAGCCAGGTGCGCGAGTTCATCAGCCGGGGCGTGGACCTTATAATCGTCAGCCCCAAGGAAGCCGTGCCGTTGACGCTGCCGATTGCGGAAGCCTACAGGCAGGGAATTCCAGTTATCGTATTAGATCGCAAGGTGAAAGGCGACGAGTATACACAGTTCATCGGAGCCGATAACTTCAAGATCGGACGCGAAGCCGGCAAGTATATGGTCAAGATACTCGGCGGAAAAGGCAATGTTGTCGAGCTGAAAGGACTTATGACCTCAACGCCCGGACAGGACAGGCACAACGGGTTTATGGAAGGTATCAAAGGCTCGCAGATTAAGATCATCTTCGAAGCTGACTGCCAGTGGCTCGAACCGAACGCCCGGCGCGAAATGAACTCGGCGCTGTCGAGGTTCCCGCAAATCGACGCGGTTTACGCGCACAACGACCCGCAGGCGCATGGAGCGTATATGGCGGCAAAGCAAGAAGGCAAAGGGCGCGAGAAGACGATCAAATTCATCGGTATAGACGCTCTGCCCACCGAAGGCGTCAAGTATGTCAAAGACGGTATCCTGACCGCGACGTTCCAATATCCCACCGGCGGAGCGGAAGCTATAGATAGCGCAATGAAGCTTCTGAAGAGCGAAGACATCACTCTCGGCACGCGGATTTTTATGAAAGAGAACGTGGAAAAGGGCGGAGAGGAACTGTGATTAGGAGTTAGAAGTTAGAAGTTAGGAGTTAGAAGATAGTCGTTAGTAGCAGGTGGCTGGTTTATTACCGGTCACCTGTTTTTTTATGGGGCTTGTTTGCAGGAGGATGATGGTGGGAATAAGCGGTATGTGATATGGACATTGCGGAGTTGTTTATGGAAGCCGCTAAACCCATTTCCGCGATTGAACGCGCAAGAAAACTGACTTTACTTCTCATTTTTATATTCGATGTCGTCCTCATTGCCTTTACCCTGATGAAAGGCCACCCGACGATCTGGACCGAATTCGAGAGAGAGAAAAACGCCTGGACGTTCGGAAACTCCATGCAGGCGGTCCTCGTTGCCGTTGTTGCATATATCAACTGCCTGATAGCATTTAGAAAGTCCGGTCACTCAAGCCGTTTGCCCGCATGGATGTGGGTATTTCTCGCATGTGCGTTCGTCTTCTTCGCGGCGGATGATATGCTGATGTTCCACGAGCGGGGAGGTCACGCGGTGGAACACGCGGCGCCTTTTTTAAGCAGATCGCACATTGTGGTGTATATGGATGATTTATTCGAGTTGGGCTATGCCGTGGTGGGAGCGATTTTCGGACTGACTATCTTCAACAAGGTAGCGCAAGGACGGAGCTCAACAGGCTATTTCGTGGGCGGAGCGGCTTCATTGTTCACCGCTACTATGATTGGTCTAAATCCGGCGGTGAAGTCCATTCCGTTTCCGCTGGCGGTTATACAGATATTGCAGTTGACCGCGCTTTATCTGTTCTTCGTATCGTTCGTGAACTACACATCCTGCGAGATCGCGTCAATTGTCGCCACAAGCCGGACAATGGAGCCGGGCGCGGACGAGGTTACGCCCGCGCAATCCAAATCCGCCTGAGCCTATATCCTCAGAATAAACGCCGGAGACACGGCTGGCTCGGGGTTCGGCTCTAGGTACGGCTTGCCTAACTGAGCGTAAGCTATAAGCGTGGGCAATTCTATGTCAGACGGCTCAACGCCTACAATCCGACCGCCCGTTATGTTCTGAACGCGACCTAGACCAGGTCTGCGCGTGATTTTCAGCCAACGCATCCCGCATCCTCCTCTCGCAGCGTGGGTTGATCTTGCCCTGCCGTTGGAGCGGACCGGCTCGATGCCTCCAACTTTTCAAAGAATTCGAGCAGGCGGTCCTCGTTCTCAGCGGCAATCCTTGCGTATTCGAAAACACTCTTATCAGCCATTGTTTCTCCTTGGGCCAATCAGACTCGACCATGGAGTATTTTCCACACGTAGGCAGGGTCGCTAAACCTATGGTAGCGGTTTGGGGCAAAAACAGGCGATTGTACTGGGTGTTGGGTGTTGGGTGTTGGGTGTTGGGTGATGGGTGATGGGAAAGGCGCTAAAACTTAAGCCTTTTTCTGTAGAGCATTTCGCAAGGCGTAAAGCTGCTTCGATAGAGATTCAATTTGCTTAATAGTTTGGCTTACTTTAGTATCCTTAAGATACCGCAACCGTCCGGCGATCTCGACTTGGGTCTGCAACTCAGCTAGAGATGCCTGCGCTATGCTTATATGCTGCAAATATTCCTTTAGATGTTCTCGCGAATGTCCCTCAGCAATGTTTGACGGTACTGAGACCGCTGCTCTTCGCATCTGACTTGACAGGCCATACACTTCCTCAATCGGAAACTGCTGGGTTAAAAGATATATGTTTTCCACCATCTCCATACCAGCCTGCCAAACCCTAAGGTCTCGAAAACCATTCACTGTCATTTAATACGTCTCCACCCAACACCTAACACCCATCACCCATTACCTATTTATATCCGCAAAGCCGCTTGTATATCTCACTGATTTTAGTAATATAGGCGCGGGTTTCGCGATATGGTGGCACGCCGCGGTACTTGCGCACGGCGCCGGGTCCGGCGTTGTAAGAGGCAAGGGCAAGCGATATGTGCTCCGGGGTCAATTGCGTCCATCTCGCTCCACCGGAGAGCTTGTTGAGATGCCCCCGGATCAGCCTGATGGAGCCTTCGAGGTTTTGCTGAGGATCGTAAGGATTACTGACTCCCAGTCCGGCGGCGGTTCCGGGCATAAGCTGGCCCAGGCCCATTGCGCCTTTTCGGGATGTGGCCGTTACGCGGAAATGCGATTCGGCAAGGATCACGGCGACTATAAACCGTGGATCGACATCGTACTTCTCGCTGTAACTAAGTATGCAGGCGGCTATCGACTCCGCTTGTTGGGGAGTTAATTTCTTATTAAATCCGGCAATAGCGTTCTTATAAGGGCCCAGCGCGTCCAGCCACGTGCCCGCGAGTATCTCCTGTCGCGTAAAGCCGCGAGTCGTCATAGGGCGTTTTGAAATGATCGGCCTCTTCTTGAGATTCTGAATGCGGGCAATTTCCTTGTTCTCCCTGGCGGTAATCTCGTAGTCCCACGCGGCGCCTATCAGGATAAGATCGGAAAGACTGCCCATACACGCGGGGCCTATCTTCACTAGAGCGCGAATAATGGAGCCGGGATCGATTTGGGGATCGGAGTCGGAGCATTTGATAACATACGATTGGGTGTTTGTATTCAGGATGAACGCGGAGCCGTCGCCGGTCCGCATAACTCCCGAAACAGACCCTTTTAGCTCAATTACGCCGCCCAGGGACTGGCTTGGGTCCGCCTGCGCATTAGTCGCGGCCTGCCCCATGAGGGCTTTTGACTGCCTGCGGAGAGCCAAATATTTATCCGTTGACTGCCAGGTGGCGGGAAATGCCACCGAAGACAACAGAAACACTAATGGCAGAGATATTATTATTGCTCGCCGTAACCGCAAGAAGCTGCTCCTTATCCCCAATCGCACGCTGGTATCCATGATATATTATCGGGATAAAACCATAAGCTTGAGAGTCGTCTTTTCAGGCCGGAGAGGTATTGACATAAATGGCGGAGAGACCGGGATTCGAACCCGGGGTAGGGTATAAAACCTACAATCGCTTAGCAGGCGACCGCTTTCGACCACTCAGCCATCTCTCCGCGCCTTGATATATTACCATACCTTACAGGCCCGCGCAAACAGTTATTTGGCTGCTTGCGCGTCTGGTATTATAGCGCCCGGAGTCTCTCGCCCAAGACGTTTACCCGCTATGAGCCTGGTTACTCACCTGTTTTTTGACGACTGAGGACGGGGCATTGTTTCAAAGGGAGTGGAAAGAGTCGATGAAAACGAACCCAGCGCCCAACTGGCTTGCATGACTACAATTCAACTCCAATTGGGTGCGCGTCTTATTCATGGGCGAACAAACGTACGGCATGAATTGTGTAAGTTGTTGTAGAATTCCTTTTGTAGTAAACAAAAGGAGGCTCGGCAATGTTGGAAGAGACGCGTGACGTGAGGATTGAGCGACTCACTAGTGAGTTTAGGAAGCTGCTTGAGGAGAAGTTTCCTGAGAAGGGCTCAACGCTGGATAGAATCGAGAAGTTAACCGAAGAGA
>JAUSEB010000251.1 GCA_030650495.1 Armatimonadota bacterium
GCTAAGTGGAATACCCGCTTGCTAGGTACTCAGAATGATGACGGGTATATACTAGCCGCTACGTGGCAAGGGCAGGAAGTCAACGCTTCTGACGCCTACGGCATGACACTTGTTGAAGCGATCTATCTGGGCTTGAATTGGCGGCTACGCTTCCGAGGGCTAGAGTTTAACAAGGTCGGCATACTAGCTTCGCTTCAGGCTTTCGGATCGACGGGTGACTCAGCGAGTACGTTTACGCCAACGCTGGCTAATATCGGTGATCGCTTCTCGAAGTTCGCTAAGACGCTGCAAATGGACTCGATCATAGGTACTGACCCGCCGACAATGCCGACTAGCTTAACCGCCCTAAGTGCTATTGTTGCCCCGCAATCGAACGTTGAGTACCTGATGACAAGCAAGGTTCGCGAAGCTCCATTCGAGTTTGTTCTCCTGCCCTACCAGGCTACCGTTGCCAGCTTGACGGTAAATCTTTCGTTCACGACTACCTAACTAGGAGTAATAGTGGACGAAGCACTAATCAGGATACTCTTAGAAGAGGTCAAGAGCGGCGGTGGGTTACAGCCGTCTGCCGCTACTTCTCCGCCGACTTCTTACGTCCCGTCCGTACCTAGCGGTTCTGCTATACCTTCACCTCAAGCTGCCCCTTCAGCGCCCCCCCCGGCTTTTGATCCGGCGAAAGAAGCTAAGAAGCGGTTAGACGTAGATCAGCGACGATCACAAATTGATGCTGAGTATGCTAAGCTAGTTCCGGCTCCTTCTTCGCCGGTATTCGATCCGGCGAAAGAAGCTCAAAAATGGTTAGAGAAAGATAAGCAGCCTGTAGAGGCCGAGTATGCGAAGCTAACTCCGCCTGCCCCTGCATTCGATCCGGTTGATGAAGCTAAGAAACGGTTAGAGAAAGATAAACAACGAGCACAGATCGACGCCGAATATGAAAAGCTAAGCCCTACTACAGTTGAGGCTTTCGATCCCCGCAAAGAAGCTAAGGGGCAATTCGAGGGTCAAGTCCGTAAAGAACAGATCAAGCAAGCGTATGAGGAGATGTACGGGTCGGTCCAAGAGACGAAGAGCGCGTTTGATACGACCTTGGAAGTCGCCCAAAAGATGCGAGGCACGATAGGTGGGACGTTCGGGGCGTTAGTCGGGGCCGGTCTTGATATCGTCGCGGCTATTCGCAGCGTTCAACCGGCTACAGAGGCGGTTAGCTCGGCATCCTCCTTAGCGACAGCGGCTAATGCAGCGTCTACCGCAACTCCGGC
>JAUSEB010000257.1 GCA_030650495.1 Armatimonadota bacterium
ATGTTAGAGGTTAGAAGGCCCCGGCCAGTACCCGGGGCTTTCAGCATTTGGGGCTTGCAGAAATCCACGCTGCCGCCGATGAAGAGACAATCAACGGCTCTTTCGTTGCGGGAACAAGTTCCCGAAAGATTGTGCCTGCAAAGGTAAGGGTTCCGTCTTCCGTGTATTGTCATTTCGAGCGAAGCGCTTGCAAAGTCGAGAAATCTGCTTTTCAGCGCCGGGTGTTCGGAAAAAGCAGATTTTTTATGCTGCGGGAACGGTGTGTTTGGATAAAGCCTTGGACTAAGTAAAAAACAGTTCCCGCAGCAATCACGCCGCCTACAAACTGCGGGAATTGCGATAGGCTAAGCCAGTCAGTCTCTGTTAAAAGACCATTCCCGCAGAATATAACTCCTAGCTTCTAACTTCTAACTCCTAACTCCTAACTCCTAATCCCCCCTCCCCCCATCTCCTGCTATTGAAATCCGCGATACTATGGTATATTCTGTTAGCGGAATGGTTGAGCTATCTCTCCGTGAAGATGGAGGTTTCTTATTTTGCGCGCAGCGCTTCTTATTTCGTTGTTTCGGGGAACCCCTTAACCCATGCCCTAGTCGTAATAAGCTACCACAACGGTCTTCTCTTTTAAGGCCGGCAGAACAACCCACTCTTTAATCGGGTCGAAGTTGCCGTAAGCCTTGCCGTTCACAGTAACCCTGTTCATACTCTTTCCTTCAGGATGCCTGAACCTGGCATAGACGGCTCCCGGCAGGTTCCTCGTAGGAGGAGTTATGGTCATCTCTATCCTGCCGCTATTGGCAAGACTCTTCATGCTCATACTCATCTGGCCGAAGTGGGTCTGTGCCCGCTCTATCTTCACCTCTTTGCCGTCAGCGAGCCAGTATCTAGGCATTGTCTTTCCGAGATAGAGGTCTTTGCCCTCGTCCCAGATGAACATCCAGCGAATCCAGCTTGTATTCATAGCCTCATCGGATGACTTAAAGTGATCTCCCCTGAAGTCACCCAAATTCGGCAGCGGGTGCTCGGTCAGCATAGCTCTCTCAGGGAAATATCCCGCCGAAAAGGCATTGAAATAAGACCGCAGGTAATGCTTAGGCTCGTCGCGCATTATATACGGAGTCGGACTGCAAAGCAGGCTCGGCTGCTGCGAAAATCCGCCCAGGCTGAACCAGTCACGCTCGAAGAACGGAATCTGGTACCCAAACTGCTGCGACAAATAGCGGTTGTCCTCATAGTCCTGCATAATCCACTTTGCCATCGGCTCATCGGGATCGATCAGCCCGCAACGGAGCATGTGAATGGAGCCTTCCAGAGTCTCCGTTATCCAACCAAATGACCGTCCCCTGCGGTGGACCTCCGAAGGTATACTGGGAATATAGGTCCCATCAACAAGAGCGACAACAGGTGATCTGTCCATAGCCTCAAAGAACGCCTTGCGAATGTCCGCCTTATAATCCGCCGCTTCCTTTAGCAGTCTGTTGGCTTCAGGATGACCGGTTTCCGCCAAAGCTCTCGCCGCGTTCTCCATTCCCCATTGGCTGAAAACGTTGTTCGACATCCAACTCCGCCAATCGCCAATGTCCTCCAGCGATCCCGGAGGCAGCAGGCCGTACTCGATAGCTCTTATCCCCACGCACTCATCTGTCTTGGTGCGGCTTCTCTGATTAGTAATCCAGTCGCAAGCCTTAACGATATTCGGCGCCGCGTGGTTGAGCCAGGCGTTGTCTCTGGTGAACCAATAGTGCTCCGCCATTCCCCACAACGCCCATCCGTGGTGCTGATTATAACCGCCCTCCTCGTATCTGTTGGCGCCATAGAAGACGCCGTCTTGGTTGGTGTAATCCCCAGGAAGCCGCGCGGTGCTCTGGTAATGCAGCCATGTCTCATAAGCCTTTTGGGCGACATCGTGAAACCCACGGCGGTCAATCTCGCTGAGCATCATCACCGACTCGTTGCAATAAACGCCGTAATAAAAAGTCCCGACTTTAGGCATTGCCCTCTCGGTC
>JAUSEB010000181.1 GCA_030650495.1 Armatimonadota bacterium
TCTTTGAAGCCGAAGCCTGAACCGTTGTTTCGGGATTTGAGTGGAGCGAAGCGGAATGGAAATCCCGAAACAAGCCACGGATGTAATGTTGAATGTTGAAGGAGAGCGTGTCGGCGGCGATATCTTAAACCTTCAACATTCAACCTTCAACTATCCCTCGACTTCCTCCCTACCCACACTTACTGAAACCGCAAAGGCGGCAGACAACGCAGCCGCTTTCGTGCTCAACGGCGCCGCCGCAGTCGGGACACGCGCCTATCAGCGTGTCCAGCTTGTCCGATAGCTTCAGTACAGGCTGATTACCGCTATTTGAATCCTTCGCCTTTATATAGTTCTCTATTACTATTCCAATCGCGTCCGCGCAGGATAGAACCGGACCCGCGCTATCCCAGGAAGGGGTCGGGCAGCGTATGCCGCGCAGATGTTTCAATATGGACTTGGCGTCTACTCCAGCCCTGAGCGATAGAGAGATAAGCCTGCCGGTCGCCTCCAACTGGGAAGCGGCGCAGCCTCCGGCCTTGCCCATCTGCGTGAAGACTTCGCACAGGCCATGCTCGTCTTCGTTGATCGTTATATATAGATTGCCACAGCCGGTGCTTATGCGCTCGGTGATTCCGAAAGTTCTATTTGGCCTTGGACGCGGAGCGCGCGATACTTGTTGCGCCGCGCCGCTCTCCTGTTTGCCGCCGGAGCCGAAGCTCAGAACCTGCTCGTCCCGGCTTCCGTCACGGTAAATAGTCACGCCTTTGCAGCCTTCTTTGTAGGCTAATTGATATACCTCGCGCACGTCTTCGGGCGTGGCGGTTTCGGGGAAATTGACCGTCTTCGAGACCGCGTTATCCGTGAACCGCTGGAACGCCGCCTGCATCTTTACGTGCCAGCTCGGCGCAATGTCCATAGCCGTTACGAAGATTCTCTGCAGGTCGGTCGGAACGCCGTCAACGCCTCTTATACTACCCTTTGTCGCAAGTTCCTTCATCAGGTCTTCTTTATAGAAATCTCTTTCGCGCGCCACTTTCTCGAAATGCGGATTGACTTCGACCATTTCCGTCCCATCCAGCACACGTCTGACGTAGGAAACGGCGAACAACGGCTCGACCCCGCTTGAGCAGTTGGCGATAATGCTGAGCGTGCCGGTAGGAGCGATGGTCGTCACCGTCGCGTTCCGCACACGCATACCATCGGGACGGTCGTAAACGCTGCCTCTGATGTTCGGAAATGCGCCGCGCTCCTCCGCCAATTCCACGGACATCTTCTTCGCTTCTTGGGAGATGAAGCTCATCACCTGCTCCGCCGTATGGATGCCTTGCTCGGAATTGTAAGGAGTCCCCATTAGAATGAGCATATCGGCGAATCCCATAACGCCCAGGCCGATCTTGCGGTTGCCCCTGGTCATATCCGCGATGGCGTTAAACGGATACTCATTGACATCTATCACGTCATCCAGGAACCTGACCGCCAGGCGAACGGTTTTCCGCAATTTCTCGAAGTCGATATCTTTATGGCCGTCATCTGTATAGACCATATTCGACAGGTTGATAGAGCCTAAGTTACAAGACTCATAAGGAAGAAGCGGCTGCTCACCGCAAGGATTAGTACTCTCGATCTGGCCAAGATGCGGCGTTGGATTATCCCGATTCACGCGGTCTATGAAGATAATACCCGGCTCGCCGTTTCGCCATGCCATGTTGACGATCAGATCGAAGACCTTGCGCGCGTCGAACATCTTGCCTGTTGCGCCAACACGCGGACTCATAAGCTCGTAGTCTTCGGCTTTATCCAGCGCCTGCATGAATTTATCAGTGAGCAGCACGGATATGTTGAAGTTGTTCAGCTTTGTATTGTCTTTTTTGCACGTGATAAAATCCAGAATGTCCGGGTGATCGACGCGGAGACAGCCCATATTCGCGCCGCGACGAGTTCCACCCTGCTTGATGGCTTCGGTCGCCGCGTTAAATACTTCCATGAAAGAAATTGGGCCGCTGGAAACGCCGTTTGTCGATTGCACCACGTCTTTAGCGGGCCGTAGCCGTGAGAACGCGAAGCCTGTTCCACCGCCGCTTTTGTGTATTAACGCGGTGTGCTTCACGGTCTCGAAGATGCTGTCCATCGAGTCCTCGATTGGCAGCACGAAGCAGGCCGAGAGTTGGCCAAGCGGCCTTCCCGCGTTCATAAGCGTTGGGCTGTTAGGCAGGAAGTCCAGATCGTACATTAGACTGTAGAATTCATCCGCAATGGAACGGGTTTCAGTTTCCGTCTTTCCGTAGGCCTTTTCCGCTTCCGCTATAGCGTCGGCCACGCGCCTGAACATTTGCTCGGGCGTTTCTACGACTTTTCCAGCCTCATCCTTTCTCAAGTACCTCTTTTCCAACACTGTGACCGCGTTCTTACTCAGCATCCTGCTCCTCCGCACCCTATGATCTATGAAAGTTTTGGTTGTTTCGGCATTTGAAATGCCGAAACACCGTTTTATCAGCGCACCCGCCCTTTTCTCCTCGGGCGGTCTAAAACGTCTATTATTTCCTTAAACTGCGTTACGTCTTCAAATTCGCGGTAAACCGACGCGAATCGAACGAAAGCTACCCTGTCCAACTTGCTCAACCGCTCCATGACCATCTCGCCTATCTCCGCTGAGGTGATCTCCCTTTGCCCACTGTTGTAGATAGAGCGTTCTATCTCGTCAGCGACGGACTCCAGCGTTTCCGCGCTTACCGGACGCTTTTCACAAGCCGCAAGCATGCCCCTAAGCAATTTCCCTCGCTCGAATGGCTCCCTGCGCTGGTCCTTTTTTACGACGAGGATGCGCATTTCCTCGATCTCTTCGTAGGTGGTGAAGCGCCTTCCGCAATTGAGGCATTCGCGCCTCCGCTTGATCGATTCACCTTCTCTTACTGACCGGGAATCGAGGACTCTGTCTTCCTGGAACCCGCAAAAAGGGCATTTCATTTGGCTACCTGATAGACACTACATGTTGTGGGCGTAGTAAATGTAGCATACTATATATTCCGCGTCAATAGGAATTTTAATCAGTTATAAAAAATATTTTTGAGGTTATTCTTGCGGCGCAAAGCAGGCTGGCTGCTATTGCAATTTGGAGTGGATTATTGGCGTTCCGAGATCTACATTATCGCCGCTTTCCTCTGCTTCCCGCTTGGCTCTAGGCGCGATTATATAGAATCGGACCATCTCTCTCAATACCGCCGCGACGGGAGCCGCTAGGAACATACCGAATATACCGAAGAATTCACCGCCAATTAGAAGGACAATGATAATCATGGCCGGATGCAGTCTCATCTGGTGGCCTATTAGTTTTGGCAAGAGAAACTTGCTTTCCACAAGGTGCAAGAGGCAGAACAATATCAGAAGAGTGACTCCAATCTGGGGAGCCTTTATAAGGCCAAAAAGTACTATGGCGATTCCGCTGATGATCGGTCCCACTACGGGGATTGCGCGTGTGACACCTGCAAGCACTGCCAATGCAAGGGCATAGTTCAGATCTAACCCCCATAGCAGCAGTCCGACGACCACGCCCGCTATAACGCATAGCGTTAACTGTCCGATGATATAATTTTGCAAAATCGCCCCAATATGCTTGAGCAAATGTAGGGCTTCCCTGCGCCGGGCTTTTGGCAATGCGCCGACGAATTCCCGCCGCAGCGAACGGTAATCCAGCGCAAAATAAAAGGCTAGCACAGGTATCAGAATAATATCCAACGCATGCTGCGCCCATTCAATTGTGCTGCCGACGACGCGAGTGAACCACGCCGAGACGGTGGTCTTGATCTTCTCCTTGTCAGTGTCGTTGAACAGGTCTTTTACATCTCGCGGCAGAGCCGAATACCATTTATTTGCTTTTTGCAAAAGTGTATCGAGTTTATTTATATAATCGTCAACGTTGCGGTTCAGGTCTCTCGCTTCAATCGCGATTGGAGCGACAATGTATTGGATCATTATTCCAAACACAGCCAATATAACCACGAACACAAGAACGGACGCCCAGAATCTTTGGGACCGATAGCTCCAGCCTTTGACCTTCCATGAACATAGGAATTCTATTGCGGGTAGAGCGACGTAGGTTAGCATTACCGCCAGCAGAACAGCCACAAGTATCGACCGGACACGATACAAAGCGTATCCGATTATCGCCAACAGCCCAAGGCGGACAAAGAACCCCCATACCACACTTAGTGTTGTTTCCGCTCTAGTCTTTGTCATATCTTAAAATACTCGAATATAGCTTCGCGAATTCGCCTGGCGGCGCTGCCGTCGCCAAATGGGCTTTTCACTTCCGACATCCGGTCATACTGCGTCCTGCTTGCCAGAAGCGACTCCACTTCAGCCACAATGTCTTTCTTTTTCGTTCCGATAAGCCGCGCGCTCCCTGCTTCGACGGCTTCCGGCCGCTCTGTCGTCTCTCTTAATATAAGCACAGGTTTGCCCAAGGATGGGGCTTCTTCTTGAACACCACCGGAATCGGTAAGAATCAGATACGACCGCTTCATCATATGCACGAACGGCACGTAATCCGGCGGTTCGGTCAAGTAAACCCGGTTTACTCCCTCAAGCGCCGGATAGACAACTTCCCGCACAATGGGATTCTTGTGAACCGGAAAGACCACTTTCACATCCGGGTGCCGCTTAACGATAGTCGCAATCGCCTCGCAAATAGACTGAATCGGCTCTCCCCAGTTTTCCCTTCGATGAGCTGTAACCAGAATTACCCGGCTGCCCTTATCGAACGCATTCTCGATTTCAGAATCATCGAACTTATATTGCTTTTTTGCTACGGTTAGAAGCGCGTCTATTACCGTGTTTCCAGTGACGTATATTTTCTCGTCGGGGATGCCGTCTTTCAGCAAATTCCGCCGGGCCATCTCGGTCGGAGCGAAATGAAGGTCGCCGAGAACAGTCGTCAGCCGCCGGTTCATCTCTTCCGGGAACGGGTTATACTTATTATCGGTTCTCAAACCGGCTTCCACATGTCCAAAGGGAATCTTGTGGTAGAACGCGGCCAGGCTTGCCGCGAATGTGGTAGTGGTATCCCCCTGCGCCAAAACCATCTTGGGATTTACTTCCTCGAATACTTTCTCCAGACCTTCTAGGCAGCGGCAAGTGATGGACGCGAGGCTCTGTTTCTCGCGCATTATCTGAAGATCGAAGTCCGGTTTGATATCGAATACATCGAGAACCTGGTCCAGCATTTCCCTATGCTGCCCGCTTACTGCCACTGAGAGCGCCACTTTGTCAGGGAATTTGCGAAGATCTTGCACTACGGGAGCCATTTTGACCGCGTCGGGGCGTGTTCCGAATACCGCTAAGATGTTAATGGGCTTCTTTTCGCTCATTGTGAGACCGCGTAGAATGTCAGCGCAGTAGCGGACAGGATTATTGTAAGACCGTATATGATGAGCACTACCTTGCTGTGGCTCAACCCTCTTTCCAATAGGCGATGGTGGACGTGGCTTTTGTCGGCCAAATGCACGGGCCGGCGCTCTAAAAATCTTCGTATGACAACAAACACGGCGTCCAGTATCGGCACGCCGAGGGCGAATACCGGCACCGCGACCGCCGCCAGAGTCGCGACTTTGAAGGCGCCGATTATGGACAGAGACGCCAGGACAAATCCCATAAACTGCGAGCCGACGGTTCCCATGAATATCTTGGCGGGCGGGTAGTTGTGGCGAAGAAATCCCAGGCTTGCGCCGATAAGCGCTCCAGCCATTATCGCCACTTCCAGAAACGATTTTGGATTAGTTCCATGCGCCTGCGCTTGAATAGCCATCAGAAGCAGCGTGGTCGCGGCAATCGCGCATATCCCCGAAGCAAGCCCGTCCAAGCCATCGATTAAATCTACGGTCTTTGTCACGCCAAAGACCCATATAATAGTCATTGGAATCGAGAGCGCGCCGAGGGTAACGAGTTTGGGAGCGTTGAATGGATGTGTTAGAAATTGGATTTTGATTCCGAAATAGATGAGGACGAAGGTCGCGCCGACGATACCTGCGATTTGTAATATTGGTGACAGGTTGAACCTGTCGTCTAACGCGCCGACCACCGCCACTATGGTCCCGGCTACAATTACAGCGATTATTTGTCCATCCTGAAATATTGATCTGTTAAGCAATCCAACAATGAGAGCCGCTGAAACAAAGGCTATATATATAGCGACTCCGCCAAATCTCGGCGTGGGTGTGGAGTGCACGCGCCTTTCGTCGGGATGATCTATAGCGCCGAACTTCCATGCAAGCTTGCCGACAATCGGCGTCAGGAAGTAAGATATGCCTAATGAGATCACTATGGCTACAATTGCCGCCGGATTCATAGTTCCGTAACCTCAGCTACCTTGCCGTCGCTGGCGTACTTAACGATCTCAACTTCCGCCTGTTCCAACATTTGAATCGCAAACTCGTCTGGATAATCGCCCTCGAAAACGACTCTGCTGATCCCCGCGTTTATCAACACCTTGGCGCACAGGCTGCAGGGCTGGTGAGTGCAGTAAAGAGTAGAGCCTCTGGTGGCGACTCCATACAAAGCCGCCTGGATGATCGCGTTTTGCTCGGAATGCAGCGCACGGCAGATTTCATGCCGCGTACCGGACGGGATTCCAAGCTCGTCCCGCAGGCAGCCCAGCTCCAGGCAGTGCGGCAAGCCGGATGGTGCGCCGTTGTATCCCGTTGCAAGAATTCTCCTGTCTCTTACTATTACCGCGCCGATCTGACGCCGCAAACAAGTGGAGCGTTTCGCAACGACTTCGGCGATTTCCATAAAATACTGGTCCCAATCGGGCCTGGACATCAGCAGCATCCTCCATCAGCGGAAACTGGAAAAGCGTCGCACAAGGCTTTTACGCGTTTTCTTACTTCAGCCCGTATGGCTTCGTTTTCTATATCGCTCAAGATAGTATTTATCAAATCGGCGATGATTTCCATCTCAGGCTCCCGCATTCCTCTGGTCGTCACCGCCGGAGTTCCTATACGAATACCGCTTGTGATAAACGGCTTTTGCGTATCAAATGGGATCGTGTTCTTATTCAGCGATATGTTCACATCGTCCATCGCCGTCTGTACCTGGTGTCCAGTCAAGCCCATAGGGTTAAGATCGACCAGCATCAGGTGATTATCCGTGCCGCCGGAGACAAGACGCAATCCCTTTGTCGCCAGTGTTTCCGCCAGAGCCTTTGCGTTCCTACGTATTTGCCGCTGGTATTCTTTGAACTCCGGAGCCATGGCCTCTTTGAAGCAAACTGCTTTTGCCGCGACAATATGCATCAACGGCCCGCCTTGAAGGCCCGGGAACACGGCTTTGTCTATCGCTTCGGACATTTCTTTAGCGCACAAAATCATACCGGACCTTGGTCCGCGCAGCGTTTTATGGGTTGTGCTGGTTACTATTTGCGCGTGCGGCGCTGGCGACGGATGCTCTCCAGCCGCCACCAGTCCGGCTATGTGCGCCATATCGACCATCAGGATTGCCCCGACATCGTCAGCGATCTTGCGCAGTCTTGGGAAATCTATAATTCTTGGATAAGCGGTCGCGCCGGCTACTATCAGCTTTGGACGCCGCTCCTTTGCTATCCGGTGGATGTCGTCGTAATCAAGCGTCTCATCAGCGCGGCTGACGCCGTAAGGCACGACATTGTAAATCTTTCCAGAGAAGTTTACGGGGCTTCCGTGAGTTAAGTGCCCGCCGTGCGAGAGATTCATCGCCATGTATGTATCGCCTGGATTCAAAACGGCGAAATACGCGGCCATATTGGCCTGGGAGCCGGAATGAGGTTGGACGTTCGCATGATCCGCTCCGAAAAGCTCCTTCGCCCTGCTGATGGCGATCCGCTCGACCACATCGACATACTCGCAACCGCCGTAGTAACGCTTCCCCGGATAACCTTCCGCGTACTTATTGGTCAGGACCGACCCCTGCGCCTGTCGCACGGCGCGGCTGGCATAGTTCTCTGAGGCGATTAGGACGATCTTATCCTGCTGCCGCCGTTCCTCCTGCCGAATTACATCGTATATTTCCGGGTCCTCTTTCAGCAAATCCGCTGCCATACTCTCCACGGCTTTGTTAATATCGGTTACTCCCACGGGGTCGGAACCTCCTAATCACGTTCAATCTCGGCGATTTTGCCGACTCGACGCGCATGCCTTTCTTCATTTGAAAATGGCGTATTCATCCATTTCTCCACTATTTTACAGGCATCTTCGGGACTTGTTTTCCAGCCGGACAGGACGAGCACGTTGGCGTCATTATGCAGGCGCGACAGTTCCGCGCAGTCCATATCCCGGCAAAGAGCCGCCCGAACTCCCGCGACCTTGTTTGCGGCCATAGACATCCCAATACCTGTCCCACAAATCAAGATACCAGAGTCAAAATCCCCGTCGGCGACGCCCTTCGACACTTCAATAGCAACGTCGGGATAATCTATTCGCTCCTCGGAAAACGCGCCATAATCTTTCAGGTCTACTTCACACGAACGCAGATATTGGACCACTTTTTCTTTGAGCTTAAATCCGGCATGATCAGACCCGATTGCAAATTTCATATTCTTTGTCATTGCCTTAAAATACCTGTATCGTCATTTCGAGCGGAGCCGAAAACCGGTGTTTCGGGATTTGAGGAGCGCGAATATACCTTCTATATCACTATTAAGTAAGTTACGCTCCGGAAATCCCGAAACAACAAAGAATAAAAGCAGATTCCTCCACTTCGGTCGGAATGACGGATGCGAAGCGCCCGATTTAATCATAGAATTCTGTAATAGTCAAAACGCCAGCCAATCTTGATTATATTCCAACCTACTCACCGATGTAAAGAAAAGTGAAGGTTAATGGCGAGACATTGTCGAATATAGACTCAACAACCTAAGACCCCAGGCGGGATTTTGTTCTTGCTGTATGCGCTGATGGGCTTTTCATAAAGAAGGAGACTCTAAAATGGATTCACCGTTGCCGCTTACCGACTTTTCCTCGATTTGGTATGTGCTTCTGATTTTGGCTGTCTTGATCTTGCCGTCCTTACGGATCATCGGCCCGACGCAAGTCGGATTGATTACCAAGCGATTCAGCTTTAAGAAGCTCTCGGATGATAACCCTATCGCTTTTAATGGTGAAGCGGGATACCAGGCGGAACTCCTTATGCCCGGCCTGCGGTTCAGGTTCTGGATACTCTACAAAGTTGAGAAGTTCCCATGGGTCCAGATTCCTGCCGGGGAGATTGGCGTTGCCATAGCCCAGGCAGGTAAGCATTTGCCCATTGGCGCCAAGTCCGCGGTTTATAAAGATGAATTCGCTAACTTTTCCAACCTCACGATGTTTACTAAATTCGGCGGCCAGAAGGGCGTCCAGCGGCCCGTATTGCCACCAGGATCCTTGGTTCCTATCCACCCCGTGGGTTTCCTTATCATTACCAAGCGAAAAGTCTATGGACTCCCGGTCGCTCCTGAGCTGCAGAGTTTCGTCGCTGCCGGACAAAGACTGACGCCGGAGTCATTCGGCCTCAGTCCCGACCAGCTCGAGCTTGTCCGCATCCAAACGCAGCCAGGCGGGCCGCAGGGCAAAGCAATTGATATGATAGGCATCGTAACGGCTTATGAGGGCGATCCGCTGCCGTCGGGAGACATCGCAAGCCGTCTCGGCGGTTTCGCGGATGTGGACAAGATGATCCATGCAACTTCGAGCGACGCCGAAATCATCGAAACGCTTCTTGGAAGCAAGAACGGCATGCATAACAACTATCAAGATTTCCAGGCGTTCCTGGATAACGGCGGGAAAATCGGCCTCCAGCACGACCCGCTGCTCTACGGAGCCTATGCCCTGAATCCATTCCTGGTTAGTGTGGAACTTGTGCCGATGCTGGTGGTCGAGCAAGGGCAGGTCGCGGTTATCAAAGCTTATGTCGGCCTAGTTACTCAAGATACATCCGGCCCGGACTTCAAGTTCGGAAGTCTTGTGCGCCCCGGACACAGAGGCATTTGGCAGGAACCGCTGCGAACCGGCAAGTATCCAATCAATCCGCGCTGCTATCAAGCGGAGATAGTCCCAACCGCGATACTGACGTTGAACTGGGCCAACGCTACATCACAGGCTCACAATTTGGATTCCCGCCTTGAACAGATCGAGGCGAAGAGCAGAGAAGGTTTCGTTTTCAGACTGGACCTGCAAGTGCAGATTCACGTGCCGGATACTAAGGCTCCCCGCGTCATATCGAGCGTCGGCACAATGAGCAATTTGGTCAACGAAGTGCTGCAGGCCGCTGTTGGAAACCATTTCCGCGACAAGCTGCAGAGCCTGCCCGCCGTGACATTCATCGAAACCCGCCAGAAGGTGCAGCAAGAGGCATTTGCTCATATCAGCGAGCAGTTGTCGGAGTACCAAGTCGAGACCAAGGGCGTTTACATACAAGACGTCGTACTTCCTGAGACTTTGGTGAAGGTTCTGACCCAGCGAGAAATCGCGAACCAGGAGATACAGACATACGCCAAGCAGGAAGCCGCTGAACAACAGCGAATAGCCATGGAGCAGGCAAGAGGGACCGCCGACATGCAGTCGAAACTGGCGCAGTCCAAGGTCAACGTTGATATTGAAACAAACAACGCCAACGCGCAGATAGCCAAGGCTGAAGGTGAATCAACCTTTATTCGGCAGACAGGCGCCGCACAAGGAGCAGAAGTCGAGGCTGTCGGTCTTGCCCGCGCAAAGGCTTTCCAGGCGCAAGTTCAAGCCCTTGGACAGGGGCCGACTGCCCTGGTCAATGCTATTACGGTCCTTGCCGAACGTAATGCCAGGTTTGTCCCTGATATTCTAGTGGCGGGAGGAAACGGTTCGGGGTCTATAGACGGATTGGCCGCGACATTGATGCGCTATTTGGGTGGAAAAGGCAGCGGGGCTTCAACGTCCCAGCCTGTTGAAGAGATAATCGCTGAAGTTATTTCCGAGACCGCAAAAGAGCCGTCAAGCCCTAAAGTTGAGCTACCTCAGCAGCCTAAGCCGGAAACCGGCAAAGAAAGCAATAGCGAGAAAGAATAGCGCCAGGGCGAACGCATCTAAATATAAAATGCGCGGTATGCTGCGGGAACTGCCTTATGCTTAATCCAAGGCTTTACCTAAACACACCGTTCCCGCAGCATAGTACTTGTAAAAGAACCGGCTGATGTGAAAGTCGAACTGCCTAAGGAAAAAGAACCTAAAGCAGGTGAAGAAAGCAAAGGTACGAAAGAATAGCGCGTTTATAACTAGCAGGCTTGCGGATAAAACGCTATAATCTTATGTTAGTAATGATTCAAGGAGGCTTGGAATGAGGATTGAGCGAAAGCTCATCCTGGCGGTTGTGGCTCTCATTGTCTTGGCTAATCTTATTTACCCCTTGGCAGCGCTGGCCCGCGCTCAGGATGTTGCGCATAACGGTTTCGAATCGAATGGAACGTTGATCAGTGGGTGGCATTGGCTGCGAAACAGCGGCCATACGGCTAAGTGGACTTTCAATGCTACAGCCTTGCAAAAGGCTAAAAGCGGAACTGTCTATCTCAATTTTGCGCCTTTGGTGACAAATGGAGTAAATGGCGGTTCAGGATATTCCACAATATGCCTGGTCACTGTACAAGGCGTTAAAACAGAAAAATACACGATTAAGTTGGTAAACCCGTATCGCCCTATTGATCCCGAAATTTCGTCTGGTGTGGGCTATCAGTGTTATGGGCACACTTCACAATCAATACCCGCATCCATTTGGAAGGGAGCCGGAACGCTGACAATTACCATCAGTTATCCCTTCAGCAATGACTACCACATGGCAGTAAACGCAAACGCTATGTCCATTGGATACAGCAAATAAAAAGTAGTTTTTGACCCGCGCCTATCTAAGCGCGGGTCAACCCCACCTGGATTACTCAACAATCCCCTACTCTCACCGTTTAGCGAATCATGCTTTCTTAAAAAATAGTTGAAGGTATCTCTAACCACAGCGGTCTAATCGTTTGAATAGCCAAAAAAGTGGCAAGTTCATCTGCCGCTAAACAAAAAAACTGAGGTGGTATTGATGCGATTTCGAACTATCAGATTCGTTGTAACTCTTATTATGGTTTGCGCGTTAGTCTACTGCTGCGTATCCGCGGTCCATGTGGCAATTGCGCAAGGAAAAATTCTAACCCCGAACCGTAATTCTGGTTCGACACTTAGTCCCGTGTCAGAAGCAACTCAAGGGCAGTTGCGGGCGCTTGATAAAGCGGGCAAGCCGATTGGCCAGTGTCCTCTTAAGCACACGAGCGTTACTGCGGATGTATCAGGGTTTGTCGCCCGTGTGGATGTTACACAGGAGTTTGTGAACCCACTTAGCGAGAAGATCGAAGCCGTCTATGTGTTCCCACTTCCGCAAGACGCGGCGGTTGACCAGATGGAAATGACGATAGGCAAAAGGACTATTCGCGGTGAGATCAAGCGGCGGGAAGAAGCGCGTCGGATATATGAAGCGGCGAAGGAATCCGGTCATGTGGCAAGCCTTCTCGATCAGGAACGCCCAAACATTTTCACTCAATCAGTTGCCAATATCATGCCTGGCGAGAAGGTCGTCATCAAGATCAGCTATGTCAATCTACTGAAATATGAAAACGGGCAGTACGAATTTGTCTTTCCGATGGTAGTTGGTCCGCGTTATATCCCTGGAGAGCCGACCGGACGTTCAGGCGAGGGTTGGGCGCCGGACACGACCCAAGTTCCCGACGCCTCCAAGATTACGCCTCCGGTTACCCCACCTGGAACCCGCGCCGGACACGATATTTCACTTGAGGCTAATATCGACGCTGGAATAGAGATCGATAACATCGAGTCTGTTCTTCACGATGTAGAGATTGACCGTGATGGCTCCACGGCGGCGCATATCGCGTTGAAAGACAAACAGAGTATTCCTAACAAAGACTTCATATTGCGATACCAGGTTGCGGGCGATGAGGTACGAACGGGACTCCTGCCGAACACTCGCTCAGCGGGGGATGGCTACTTCTCATTGATATTGGTTCCACCCAAAAGCCCAACACCAAGACAGATAGCTCCTAAAGAGATGATATTCGTTATAGACACCAGCGGCTCGCAAATGGGCTGGCCGATTGAGAAGTCAAAAGAGACGATGAAGCTCTGTGTTGAGCAGATGAATCCCAACGACACGTTCCAAATGCTGGGGTTCTCAAATGACGTTATATATTTGTTCGACAAGCCGCGCCGTAACACATCAGAGAACAGGGCATTGGCGCAGGAATTTCTATCCACACGATTGGGATCGGGCGGTACGGAGATGATGAAAGCGGTAGTTGCCGCTCTTCACCCTCCCGCTGACCCGGAACGCATACGCATAGTCTGCTTCATGACTGACGGTTATGTTGGTAACGATTTTCAAATACTTGATACCGTCAAGAAAGGTATTGGATCCGCAAGACTCTTCTCATTCGGCATCGGAAATGGTGTCAATAGGTTTTTACTAGATGGCATGGCCGATTGCGGACGCGGGGCGGTTGAATATGTCACCCTGGAAGAAGCGGGGAATAACGCCGCCAAGCGTTTCCACAATAGGATATCCAAACCCATTTTGACTGATATTTCGATTGACTGGGGTGGACTTGCGGCAAGCGATGTATACCCTGAGCGCATCCCCGATCTATTCAGCTCTCAGCCGCTTATACTTAAAGGGCGGTATAACACACCGGGTAATGGATTTGTCACGATTCATGGAAAACTTGGCGGCAAATCATGGTCCGAGCGGATTGAAGTGAACCTGCCAGCGGCGGAAGATGAAAACCAGGCGCTTCCCGCTCTATGGGCGCGCGCAAAGATCGCCGATCTGATGGCTCAGGACTACGCTGGTTTACAATCAGGAGAAGCAAATGCGGATGTGGAAGAGCAGGTTACTAAGGTAGCGTTGGAATATCAATTGATGAGCCAGTTTACATCGTTTGTCGCAGTTGAAGATAAGATCGTTACCGAGGGCGGGAAGCCAAAGAAGGTGGCTGTTCCAGTTGAGATGCCTGAGGGTGTAAGCTATGAGGGAGTTTTCGGTCATGAAACTGCTACAGACAATTTTTCAAGTGGCGGGGCTTTCCGTTCCAAGGCTATGAAATCCCCCGGCTCCGTTGGTTCTTATTTCGCATCAGCGCCAAGCAGTCCGCCGATGCAACCCGCTGCTAATAATGTATTTTTCTTTGATGGGCACGTTAAGACAAAACGTCTTGAGGTTAGTAATGGGGCTATTTCACCGGCTGAGCAAAAGAAGCGGGCTATCGAGACACGGCTTGATCCTTTGCTCAGAGGACTTGGCGCAAAGCTGGACAAGAATGGGAATTACTCCAAACCGGGCAAGGTCGAAGTCAAAAGCGGTAAAGTAAAAATATCCATCAGGCTTGCCAGTGTCTCTGCGGCCAATATCGCAAAGCTGAAAGCGCTGGGATTTGAGGCTTTGGCTTCCAGCAAGGCCGTCAAGATGTTGATAGGGCGGGCGCCGGTGAAGAACTTGGAAGCTCTTGCTCAACTCGACTTTGTGCTGAAGATAGCGCCGGTGAATTAGTAAAAGTTTCGGCATTTGAAATGCCGAAACACCAGGACACCAACACTAAATCTATTCGGGAGGAGGCAAGCGCCTCCTCCCGATATTTTTGCTAATCCTTCAGCCCGTATTCTTTCACAGCGACGGCGGCTGAAACACCGTTTTTGACCACGTCACAAAGGGCGCGTTGGAAAGCGGCGGGATCGGATACTTGAATGGCGTTGCGTCCGAAGACTACCCCCCTGCCCCCGCCTTGTATGATTTTTTCGGCAAGTTCGAGGGCTAGTATCTGTTTAGGTGTCTTCTCGGCTCCCAGACCAAGAATCGGAATTGGGCAGGACTCGGTCACTTCGTTGAACTTATAGGTGTAGAAGGTTTTTATCAGATCGGCGCCAAGTTCGGCGACAATTCTGCTGGAGCGATAGACTTGTTCATGCATTTCTTCTTTTGACAGCTTGTCGGAATGCGTCGGGAAGAACTCCCCAACTACGGGAATTCCCAACTTTTTCGCTTCAGCGGTGAGCTTGCAAAATACCTCCACATTTGCCGCGTCGCGCTTTTCGATGCCTGTGTTCAAGGTAAGCGAGACTAGAACAATGTCGGCTCCGGCTGCTACAGCGTCAGCCGCGCTGATGGCAGGCACGGTATTCGCGTCGTTATAGTTCCAGTGGAAGCAATAGACCGTGCTCCAATTGATACGAACCATCGACATGGGAGCGCCCTTATAGTCAAATCCGGCGCCGCAGTGGCCGAGCATCCCCGGTGAAAGAAGAACGGCGGAAACTCCCGGATCAACCTTTTTAATAACCTCCGGCATATTTATCATGCCCGGCAGGGGACCGTCGAACTCACCATGGTCGATTGCCACGACAACCGCGTTTTGTCCATTTGAAAACAGCCGATTCAGCCTGATGTCTTTTCCCGTCAATGCTCTATCCCTTTCTATGCCTGTATGCTTGTCCAAACGCCGGGAGAATTATAGCACGTATCGATGACTCTATGAACTTCAAGTCCGTCGGAAAGAGATGGATCGCCAGGCTCGTTTTCGACCACGCGCCTGACGAACTCATAAATACTCGCGATATGAAACCGCATCCATCCAACACTGAGCTTAGGCCCCGGAATAGCCGCCGGTTTCGGATATCGCTGGACACATTCGATCTGAAGGAAACCCTTCTCGCCGCCTAAAGGCGCGTCCGGCTTGGTGTTATCGTAAAACCTCAGCCAGTTCGGGTCCATAAGATTGAAGAGAATTGCGCCTTTGGAACCGCGAATTTCCACCGTAAGCTCGTCGTTTGCTCCGGTCGCAAGCTTGGAGGCTTCAAGCGTTCCAACCGCCCCGTTTTCAAGCTCGGCCTGGATGAAGCAGACGTCGTCTGTCTCCACTGGAACCATTCCGCCTTTGCCGTCGGGACGCTCGGCTATGGGGTTGAATGGAAGAGCGCAAACCCTTTTGAAATCGCCCAATAAGAAACGGGTGAGGTCGATGATGTGCGATCCGAGATCGACAAGCACACCGCCGCCCCCAACACTCTTGTCCGATTTCCAGTGCAGAGGCCGGTTGGGATCGACATTGCTGCTGTGGAGATAGCGAAACGAGAATGTATATATCCGGCCAAGCCGTCCTTCGTCCATTAACTCTTTGGCGCGCATAATGGCTGGAACAAAGCGATAGTTGTGAGCCATCTGGCGCGTTTTACTATCCCCCGCCGCTTTCTCAGCCTCTACAATGTCCTTTGCATGCGACAAATTAAGGGCAAGCGGTTTGTCGACGTAAACGTGCTTTCCTGCTCGGATAGCGTCAATAACTATATCTCGATGAACGTCATTCGTTGCGCAGCAGTTGATGACATCTATGTCTTCACGCGCAAGAAGCTCGCGATAGTCTCTTGTATCGAACTCATACCCGCCCTGCTCTACTCCAAGTTTGCCGGAGACTTCGCTTCTTGTGGCAACGCCCACCAATCTGATTGCGGCAGGCGGTGGCTCGTATAACATTGATAAAGATTTATACGAATAGGTGTGCATTTTGCCCATGAAACCATAGCCAAC
>JAUSEB010000274.1 GCA_030650495.1 Armatimonadota bacterium
CGCCGCATCAACATCGTCAGCATAGCCAACCTGGGAACGCTGATAGCGCTGCTGCTCACCGCGCTTGGCACTTGGTACGGTTTGATCAGTCGCGTCGATACGCTCAATTTGCGCGTCGATACTTTGACAACCGAATTGGGCCGCGCGCGCTCCGAATCGATGGCGATGCGCACGGCCGGCGAGATCGATGTGCGCGAGTTGCGCGGCAAAATCGAGAATCTTACGGTCCGCTCATCGGTGATGGAGACGCAGGTCGGCAGCATCCTGGCCACGGTCAACCGGATGGATCAGCGCATGGATGCCGCGCGCAAGGATGCTGCAAAATGACCGCTGTTAGCCGGCTGTTTGCCGTTCTAATCGTGCTGGCGGCATCGCCGGCGCTGGCGCGCGATATGACAGGACTGTCGGCGCAGCTCACGCCCGAGCAAGGCGATTGGGTGCGCGGGCTGAAGGATCGTAATGGTGTGCTCTGCTGCGATACCGCCGACGGCTATGATGTGGCGTGGCAGAGCGCGCCGGGCGGCGGCTATCTGGTGCTGATTAAGGGGTTGTGGCGCCTGGTGCCGGCGGCGGCGCTGATCGACGATATTCCGAACAAGCTGGGCGTGGCGCGCGTCTGGTACACGCAGCACGGCGGCGAAGTCGTCATCCGTTGCTTCATCCCTGGCGCCGGGACGTGAGCGGTCTGGTACTTAGTAGTTTTCTATAAGCCCCATTGTCTTTGCTCCATTCTAAATTTTGCCTCGGCCATCGCGCCGAGGACGCTCATGCGACTTCTTGTTTTGGTTTCCGGATCGCGTTGGCGAGCGCGGAAATGAACCGTTGGTGTAGGAACGGGAAAAGTTCGTTTACGAAATAGTCAGCATTCCCTTTGATGGCGTGGGCTGGCGCGTGGTATTGCACCATCAAATCCTCTGGCTGCGCTTGCGTGTGACTGAGTCGCGCAAGCACATGATAGTCACCATATCGAAATAAGTTGCCCTGGATCGAAGCCACAACAGGTAAGCTAATAGCCGGCAGCAGTGGGTTCATTATCCTTTCCTCGATTACTGAAACCGGCGTAAATTTAAGTTCTCCGGTTGAATCGACCGCGCGGCGCAGATATTCGACCTCGGACCTTAGCCGGGTATTCTCGGCCCTAAGCATGGCCTCGCGTGGTGTTTCAAAGTCCATATTCCACTCCGTCCTTTATCGCTTATATGAGACGGGCTATTTCAGCCAACCTCTTTTGCCATGCGTCGTTGGTAAACACGGCCTCAAATTCAGTTTCAGGCATACTTGGATCAATCATAATCTTTACACCGCCGAACGTATAACCGCGCGTCATCTTCTCCGAAGCAATTACAAGCGCCTCATAGGCTTCCCGCGAAATAATAAATCCGACCGGCGTAGCCTTGTGCTCACAGATTAATCGAGACATTTCGTCAAGGCTTAACGGTGCACTTGACTTGGCGAGTTGATTAGTATGCATACCTATTTCTCCGTAGTTTTCTGCTCATAAGCGCGTCGTGCTGCTCGAAATTCTCCGAGGCAAAGCTCCCCGCTCATTAGCGGAAGTACATCTTCCTGCCCAATATCAAATGTCTCGCACGCTTCCGCAAACGGTTTGAGTACCGCCAGCAGCCGTTCATTTTCGTTTTGAAGGTGGCAGCGTTTGTCATCAGCCTCGAAGTGAGCCGCCTCAAGCCGTTCGATCTCTGCCAGCGCTTCAACCCATCTCTGGTAATTTGTATCGGCGTTGCCAAGCGCGGCGGCGTGTTCTTTCGTCAGCCGCTCTATCTCGGCAAGATTAGCCTTACGTTCATCGGCCCTGCCGCGTGCGTATTCATGCGTGCCGGATGATTCGCTGTAGCTCATGGTCAGTCCTTTGTCAGCAACACGCTCAAGAATGTCCATATGCTAATCCCTATCTGTGGCCAACTCTACGCCGGTACACGGCAGAATAAGACGTTCCTGGCGGTGCCGGCGGCCGATCATGGCTATGCCAATATTCGATACACCCACGCTTCACGTCGTAACGCGCGGCAATTTGCTCCAAAGTTTCGACGCCCTTCAATGCGCGAATTTCTTTAACCTGCTGTGGCGTCACTTTTTGGCGCCTGCCTTTGGACTTCGTGCCGTGTTTGCGGCGATCTAACTGATTGCCAGAATTGGTGCTCCATGACAGATGCTTCGGCGTTACGCAGCCGGTATGCCCCTTACCGCATGAGTGGGCGGCTTGATGAAGCGGAGATGGGGCCGCGCCGTTTGCAAGTTCGCACATAAAGCGGTGCGCATAGAGCATTTCACCGTTAAGACCGAATTGTCCATAGCCGCGCTGCTTACTTCTCGCGAACGGAAAGATCAGGCAGTCGTCGCCGACATAGGTGGAGTGGTCACGCAGCCAATTCACGACCTCACCCTGACCGCACTTGCTGCTCCAATACCTTCTAGGAGAAACCGTCATTTAATTGCGTCCGTATTCGGCATAGATTCGAGATAAGCGATTGCCTCAGCGTAAATTCGGAAAGAACTTTTGCAATTTGCGGGTAGCTCTGCGGTGTAGTGGTGGAAGATTTGTGACCCATCGCCAAACATTAGGCCAGCGATCATAGATCGCGTTACTGATAGTTCCAATCCATACGTTATGCCAAATCCCGAATTTATAATCGTGGTCGGCTTCAATTGAGGTGCTCTTTGAGTGAAGAGAATAGAACTCTTCCCGCCATGGACCCCATCCTCGACTTGGTAGTTTGTGCATGTCTCAATCCTCCGTCGTTCATTTGATATCAATGATCGTATTTGGCCAAAGCTTCCGCTGCTACCTCGGCTGGAGCAACACATCCTTCACGGATCATCATAAGAGCAACGCCATAGTGGTCAGTCTGCTTCTTTTGATCGCGATAGGCTTGTCGAAAATCCCTTCGCCCTTTGACGGCACTTTCGTAAACCTGTTCTGATATTGGCATCGTTTCCTCCGGCATTTGTGTGATGAAAGCGATCAGCTTTCGCTATCTTGCGCTTCTAGTATCGCCTGCATTTCCCCATTGTGAAATTCTCTGTGTTCGTCGGTGCCATGCTTGAACGGACACCCTTCGGGAATAGAACTCATGGGGTGGTAGGCATAAGTGTACGCCATATACCCTTTTTCGCGCGGGCTTGCAGCGTCATACTGTTTCTTCGTTGGGATCGGCATTGTCTACCTATCTGTAACGTACCCGGTGATTTCGCCGGCAAAAACTTCATCAGCATCGCTCTCGTCAAGACGTAGGCTGCAAGAATCACAAATGGCTGTGCCGTCAGATCGTCGTCGCCAAGTATGAAGGCAACTCTTTCCCTTTGGGCATTCGTAGCAGGCCGGACTATCTTTGCGCATGATTACTGACTTCCGACTAATGGCGGCCAAGAGCCGCCCAAGTCTTGTCCGTAATATCCATCATTTCTCTGATGATTGATTCATTGCTCCACATTGGGTGAGCTGCCTCTAGCTCGTGCCGCACTTTAATTGCCAGATCGCTCTTTGTTTCAAATGGAATTACGGTATCGGGCGGCTCATCTGGCGGAAGCATGGCTAACGCTTCGTCAATCTTAGCGGCCTTGGCCAGCAAAGCATATTCTTTAGCCTTGGCCTGCGCCGCTACGCGGAGATAATATTCTTTGTTTTTTACAGCCACTCAAGCCTCCATCGTATTTAGACACGTAAGCAATTTTGTCCCGGCTTTTCCTCAAGGATTTTCGAAGTCCTCAAGTAACTTTCAGATTTAATTCCCGGCCGGGACGGGAAACCAGTGATCAATTCTGGCTCTGAAACTAAACTGTTGGGCGCATTAATGCAGTCCAATCCAGCCGCTCATCGACCATCCGGCTGAAAACGCGCCGCAGATGATAAGCAAATAGCGACCAACCCAAAGCCATTCTGCGAGCGTCATTCGCCTCTCCTATGCGCTTGGAATACAAGCGGCGACTATAAACCAGCCTTGTGTTGATCGCGCCTCTTGGCGCTGCGCTTCTTTCACGCAATCGGCGTAGTTGTCGAAAGTTCCCAGCATCTCTGGCTTTTTATCAAACGAACCGCCGAGGGCTGTGTAGA
>JAUSEB010000188.1 GCA_030650495.1 Armatimonadota bacterium
TCCTGAAGCTAAAAAGCAGATTCCTCACTTCGTTCGGAATGACGGTCTGCGATGGCTTTACTATCTTCGTGAATAATACAGGCTAGAGAACGTTCGTCTGGATTTTTTACATTGTTATGACTATACCCACTTCAACATCCGCACTTTGCTTCCCTGTTCGTCAAAGAAGAAATCAACTTCGTCCATCACGGAACGCATCAGATGTATTCCCAGTCCACCCGATTGAAGCGCCTCAGGGGCGGGAGCTCGGTCGGCATCGGGATCGAAACCGGGACCCTGGTCGGTCACCTCGACAACCAGAGCGGAATGACAAGACATAAGTCTGAGGCGGATCTTGTCCCTGCCGGGCTGGACGGCGTGCTTCAGCGCATTAGCAAGAGCTTCGCCGACCGCGAGTTTCACATCGCTTATGATGGGTTCCGAAAGCCCTGCTTCTCTGGCGGCTTCCGCGGCGTATTCCCTAAGAGACGCGACCAGAACGGGCCTCCCTACAACTACCGATTCACTGATCCGCCAATCGGCCTGTTTTAGCTCATGTTTGGCGCAAATCCGAGAATCCGCCGCTTCCAATCTCAACGAATCCATACCGAAAAGGCCGGCGAATCCGCTGATCTGCAGAGATTTTTGCGTGGATGAGTTAATGCCTCGAAGCTGCAGATGCTTCCCCATATCCACAGCCTGATGATAGATTTCAACGAGAGTTCTGACGCCGCTGCTGTCCACAAACGGCGCCCGGCTCAAATCCACGACAATACTCTGATGCTTCTCTAAAAGCGAGGTTGCTGACTCCTTGAACGCGCAGACAGCGGTGAAATCCAGATCGCCAACTACCAAAAGCGTCGGCTCCGGTTCATCGATAGATCGAAAACTTGCGATTATATCGCACATGATACTCCTCGGAAAATAGAAGTTAGGAGTTAGGAGTTAGAAGTTAGAATCCCGACCTTGAACCTCAACTCTCTCAACTCTCTCGACTCGCTCGAATCCCTCATCCACTCGCACGGCGACTATGGCCATATCGTCACGGACGCCGTCCTTGGCGTATTGCAGAGTCTCGCTGTAAATGCGTTCGACAAGCGCTTGCGGGTCTTGTTCCTCCGCCGCGGAAAACAGCATCTCTTGCAGCCCTTCAATGCCAAGCGTTTCGGTCCCTCGCCTGGCCTCAATGAGCCCGTCAGTATACAATATCAACATATCCTCTACGGACAGCCTTACTGTCTTTTCTTGATAGGATTTCCCGGTTTCAAAACCAACCGGCATCCCGGTTTGGTAGAGAAGAACCTGGCGCTGGCCGGAATCGCTTATAAGAATCGCTGGAGGATGGCCGGCGTTCGCGCACTTCAACGACCCCACGGCCGGGTCTATGACGCAATAGAGCATAGTGACATAGAAACGGAAAGAAGAATATCCGCACAAAGCGTCGTTTACCATCTCCAGGACTCTTCCGGGGGAATCCGGCATGTGGTACGCAAAACCTCTGAGCATGTACTTGCACATCGCTGTGTGCATTGCGGCCTCAAGCCCCTTGCCCGATACATCCGCTATCACGACGCCCAGCTTGCCGCCCGGAAGCGGAACAAAATCGTAGAAATCGCCCCCAACCCGAGCTTCGTCAAGGGCCGGAGCGTATTTGCAGCCGAGTTCCAACCCCGCATGATTCTCTGGTATCCCCCCGAGTATCACGCTCTGCAGCGTCTCCGCGATTCGATATTCTTTCCCGAATAGCCTGGCGTTTTGGATAGCCATGGCCGCGTGGGCCGCTATCGAACTCAGCAGGTCCATCTGATACGCGGTAAAATCGCATGGCTCCTCCATCCAAACGTCGATTGTGCCTATGGCCTCACGCCCGGAAATCAGCGGAACGCTCAGGAATCCGTGCAAACCGTGATCTCTTGCGTATCGAGCGATTTTCAGATCAGGATAATCCGCCGGCATATCACGGCATGGAATCGGACGCTTTTCCGCCGCCGCGATACCGGAAACAGGCTCCCCAATCCTGCAAGCGCACAGGTCCCACACCTGCGAACTGATGTTGTGCGCCTCACTGATCGTCAATTGACCACTGTTGTCCATCATCATAATCGCGCAAGCATGAGCTTTCATTACGTCGCAGCTCAAGCGGGCCAGGGTTTGCAATATCTCCCGGAGGTCCAACGATGCTGTTATCGCCTCCGTGACATATCGAAGCGCCGACAATTCGTCAAGCCAGGCTGCAAGGCTTCTGGAGTAGTCCTCAGTGCGCGCGAATGACCTGGCGTTTTGCAGCGCCACCGCTGCGTACGACCCAAAAGCGCGAAGTAGCTCAAAAAGCTGCCACTGCGAGTCATCTTCAGCGAAATCCTCCTCCGCAAACCTCACAACAAGAACGCCGACCGACCTGTCACCCGCGATAAGCGGAGAGCCTATCACCAAGCCTGCGTCCGAGGAGCTGTCATCGGCTTGCCTGGGAGCCGAATGCAGCGCCCTTATCCTGTGCGTTGTCCATGCGATCTTATGCCATTCCTCTGGAGGAGAGCCGGAAACCACCGAAGTG
>JAUSEB010000276.1 GCA_030650495.1 Armatimonadota bacterium
ATCGGACATCCATGTCCGATTCCTCTATTATCTTGATCACCATAAATATGCTATAGTTCGTTAAAGATGATGGATTGAGGCTAGACAAATACTATGCACAGCCAGCTAAGAAACCCGGTTCCCGCCGTCGCCGCGATTATCCTTAGAGGGGACGAGATACTTCTCATTAAACGCGGGGCGGAACCGGGATTTGGCAAGTGGTCTATACCTGGCGGAAGCGTCGAGATTGGCGAGACTATGGAATCCGCCCTCAAACGAGAGGTTAAAGAAGAAACTGGACTCGATGTCGAAGTTGGCAGGCTGGCGGGTATCAGCGATCTCATCATCAGGAAAGATGAGCTCATCGAGTGGCACTACATACTGATCAATTTCTTCGCATCCGTAGTGAGCGGGCAGATGGGAGCGGCAAGTGACGTGTCAGAGTGCCGTTGGGTGAAATTGTCGGAAATACACAATTACGACGTTACAAAAACAGTGATTGAAAGGCTGGAACAACTCAGCCTGCTATGACGACGTTATCTTCCTAAGATACTCCGCGTCCTTCTTCATCGCCTCTACCATGAGGTCCTTATCAGGATCGCCCTTCAAAAACTCCACCTCAACGCAGCCGTCAAAACCGTAGGTCTTGAGGCAGTTGACGACATACTGATAATCAATAAGCCCCTCACCAATCAGCGCGCGATCCCAGGCGTGCTGCGCTCCTTCGGGCGCGTGGACGCAATTCTGAGCGTGCATCATAACAACATGATGGCCGACAAGCCCCAATACTCTGTCGATATCCGGCTCGCCGGGATTGGCGACTTGATAATTCAGCTTTAGATTGTCCACGCCAGATGTTTCTATAAGATGAACCACACCTTCAGCGGTAAGGGCAAGAGTACCGCAGTGCATCTCCATTGCAAGCGTGATTCCTTTATCGGCAGCTTTCAGCGCCATCCATCTCAAATTCGCTGCGTTCTTAGTCCAATCTTCATCAGAAGCTAATGGAGGTTCCTTATCACCGGCCCAAATTCGGATTATCTTGGAACCAAGATTTTCAGCGATTTTAAGACAGATTTCCATTTTATCCTGAACGTCCGGAGCCGCCGAGTTGACGTACGATCCGAATATCATCGGTTCCATTCCGCCTGCCAATATGCGGTCGCGAACCGCGAGCGTGTGCTTCTCATCGTAAGGATCGGTCGTATGTGGAGCCCGTCCCCATACTTCTATTGATTCAAATCCGGCTGCGGCGGCGAGGTCTATGGCTTCAAACACGTCCAATGAACGAAGAGCGATTGTCGCAAATCCAGCTTTCACGTGTGAGGTCCTCCTAGCATTATTAGCATCATAGTAACTCCTGGGGCAATGATCTGTAAATACCGGTTTTGATAGAGTTGATGGTTGTAGATGGCCCTGGACATCCATGTCCGGGGCATAATATCATCGGACATCCATGTCCGATACCGCTTTCTGTTGCATCCGCAGCCTGCTGTCGATGCTCCGCCTTCGGCGCTAATATTCCGCAATTTACTCCCTCTCCCTTTATGGTGTGCGTGAGGGTGAAAACTCCCTCGACTCTTGCGACTCTCTCGACTCCCTTTTACATCTGCGTTAATCTGCGCATTTTGTGAAATCTGTTGAGGTTGGCGTGCGATTATGGTAATATGGGCCGAATTAATACAAAGCGTCGGCTAATACTGCGGTTCCATCCACCGCGTATTGTGGAGATAATAGCCAATGTGCGGAATAGTGGGTTACATCGGAACACGGAAAGCTTGCCCAATCCTGATTGAAGGGCTGAAACGGCTTGAGTATCGTGGATACGATTCAGCCGGTATAGCAGTGCTCAACGATGGCCGTATAGACATCCACAAGGCCACGGGTAAGTTAATGGCTCTTGAAGCGATGCTGGAATCAGGAATGCCCGAGGGATTCATTGGTTTGGGCCATACGCGATGGGCGACGCATGGACGGCCGTCCGACGAGAACGCGCACCCTCATTCGGACTGCACCGGACGGATTACGGTTGTGCACAATGGCATCATCGAGAACTACCTCGCATTGAAGGAAGAACTTGTCGCGGCGGGGCATGAGTTCACATCTGAAACCGACACGGAAGTCGTGGCTCATCTCGTCGAGGAAAGCTATAAGGGCGACCTTGTGGCCGCCGTCCGGTCTGCTATAAAGCGTTTAGAAGGCTCTTACGCGCTTGCGGTTATGGCGCAGGATGACCCTGAGCGTATAGTGGCCGCCCGCAGGCACAGTCCGCTGGTAGTCGGAGTTGGCGAAGGCGAGAACTTCCTGGCTTCCGACGTGCCCGCGTTTCTGCAGTACACCAAGCGTGTGCACTTTGTGGAAGACAATATGATCGCTGTTTTGGAGCGGGGTGAAGTCAAATTCAGCTCACTCGACGGCAAGCCGATTGAAAGAGAAGTCTACGAAGTCACCTGGGACGCCGCGATGGCCGAGCGCGGCGGATACGAGCATTTTATGCTCAAAGAGATCAACGAGCAGCCGCAGGCGCTGCGCGAGACAATGCGCGAGCGGTTGTCGTCCCAAGTATCGAAAGTCGATCTGCCCGGTTTAACCCTTACATCGGACGATTTGCGCGGGATTGATAAGATCACGATGATAGCCTGCGGCACTGCGTACCACGCCGCGATGGTGGGTAAGTACGCCATCGAATCGCTTGTGCGGATACCGGTCGAATTGGACGTTGCTTCCGAGCTTCGCTATCGCGATCCCATAATTGATGACAAAACCCTGGGCATAATCATCAGCCAGTCGGGCGAAACGGCTGATACGCTGGCCGGCCTCCGGGAGGTAAGAGGAAAGGGAGCAAAACTGCTTGCGATTACCAACGTGGTCGGCAGTTCAGTCGCAAGAGAGTGTGAGAATGTCCTATATACTTTCGCCGGGCCTGAAATAGCTGTTGCGTCTACAAAAGCGTATACTACACAGCTTATGGTAATTCACCTCATCGCCCTATATTTGGCGCAGGTGAGGGGTTCTATTTCCGAAGAGCAAGCGAAGCAAATGCGGAAGATTCTATGGACCATTCCCCAGCAGGCCGATGTGATACTGGGAGATCATCCCGAAGTGTTAGCCTGCGCCGAGAAATACTACAATCACAACGGTTTCCTCTATATGGGACGTGGGCCGAATTTGGCTTCCGCTCTCGAAGGCGCTCTCAAGATCAAAGAAATCTCATATATCCATGCTGAAGGCTACGCCGCCGGTGAGATGAAACACGGTCCAATTGCCATGATAGATCCAAGTGTTGCGACTGTGGCCGTGGCTCCACAAGGCAAAACGTACGATAAGATAATCAGCAACATTCTTGAGGTCAAAGCGCGGCAGGGGGATGTCATAGCTATTGCCTACGAGCATGACGATCAGATACAAAAATACGCGGATCACGTCATCCGCATTCCGGCCACGCACGAACTTATGTCGCCCATACTTGCCGCAATTCCGCTTCAACTATTGGCTTACTATGTTGCTAAAAACAGAGGACTGGAGATCGACCAACCGCGTAATCTTGCCAAAAGCGTTACGGTAGAGTAGGGAGCGTACTTTTAGAAAATAATACGCGCGGGGTATATAAAGCCGGAATCAAGAGATAAAGGAGATCGGATTAATGGCTGAACAGCCTAAGGTCGTAATTTACTCGACGCCAACTTGCCCTTACTGCCACCAGGTCAAGCGGTATTTGACTGAAAAAGGCGTGGCTTTTGTGGACCGTGATGTAAGCGCGGAT
>JAUSEB010000283.1 GCA_030650495.1 Armatimonadota bacterium
AGAACCATGCTCATTCCTTTCCAATACGCGGACGCGCTGATCTTACCTAGCTTTATTATACACCAGTGGCACGTCCAAGGGAATGCCCGCGTAACTGTGTAACAGTTCACTCTTGGTGAGTACGATTTTTAACCTCCCCCAACCCCTCCTTCGTAAGGAGGGGAGTTTCGGACTTCCCCCCTTTAGAAGGGGGGATTGAGGGGGGTTATTGCTACCCGACGCTGAAAAGCAGATTTCTCGACTACGCCAGCGCTCTCCCGATTCTCGGGACAGGCTGCTCGAAATGACAATACTAGGAGGCGATTCCAATCGCCGATTTCACGTTCAAAGTATCGGGGTTTGGAAACCCCTCCTGAAACAGATTCTAACTTCTAACTCCTAACTTCTAACTTCTTGGTTCCGGCATACGCTTGGACAGTTCTTTGAGAAACTCCCTATTCGGGCGATGTCCGTATTTTAGACTCAGATCGACTTCGCGCCACGCTGCAGCGTAGTCCTTTTTGAAATACATAGCAACGGCTATATTGCAGTGAGCGAGGCCATAGTCCGGCCTAATCTCAACGGCGGCGCGGTAATGCCGGATGGCTTCGTCAAATTTTCCTTGCGCCGCAAGAGAGTTGCCAAGGTTGTTGTGAGCCTCGCTATAATCAGGAGAAATCCGCAGCGCTTTTTCGTAGCAATCTATAGCCTGGAGCGTCTTGCCGGTTCGGGCCAAATGGCGGCCCAAGTTGAAGTAAGCTCCCGCAAAACCCGGGTATATCTTCAACGCCCGGCGAAAATTCTGCGCGGCTTCTTCCCCTCTCCCCTGCTCCATCAGGCCGATTCCCAAAAGATAATGCGCCATTGCGTTGCGATTTGTCACTTGAATGGCATGCCGGGCGAGACGGACGTTATCCCGCCAATAACCGGCTTGCCGGTGGGTTAATGTCATCATGAGAAACACTATTCCTAAAGCCGCTGCCGAAAGGCAAATCATGCAGCGAGGTAAGGTTCGTTTGGACTTGGATTTATCCTCATTCCGGCCCATCAGCCCATGCAGCAGATCGGGAATAAGCCAGGCGGCTATTAAGAACACCCCGATCAGCGGAATGTATGTATAGCGGTCGGCCATGGCCTGCCCTCCTACCTGCGCCAGGCCGATCACAGGCACAAGCGTTCCAAGATACCAGAACCAGCCTACAGTTAGATAGCGAAGCCGCCGTCCCACAAAGAGAGCCGCGACAGATATTGTAACAAGCAGCAAGGCTGCCCCAACAACCTGCCAAACGGGTATTGATGCGCCGGGATGAGGGTAATAGACTGCCAGGTGGGTGGGCATAAATGTCTTGATCAGATAGCTGACATAAGCAACCAGTGCATTTGCTGCGCGAACTCCGACGGAAAGCTCATTAAAAGTAGCCACTGCTTCGCCAGAGCGTTGGGCGATGATGGTGACCACACACGAAGCCGCTGCCAGCGTAAAGAGCGGAACTTTTTCCTTCAAGAACGGCCATATAACAACAGTTGCGTTTGTCTTGTTCTTGGTGTCAAACCTGAGACGATTAAGAGGCCAATAATCCAGAAGAAGCAGTACGAACGGCAAACTCACCAACATAGGCTTGGACATCAAACCAAGAGTGAATGATAGAACCACTGTGGCATACCGGCCAAGGCTGGGACGTTCAACGTAACGCGCGTAAGCCAAGATGGTCAACATCCAGAAAAAGGAGCTGAGAACATCCTTACGTTCGGCTATCCATGCCACCGACTCCACATGAATAGGATGAACTGCGAAAAGCGCGGCAACAAAGGCGCTTCTCCAAACACAGCCTGTCATACGGCTTAAGGCAAGAAACAGAAGCAGGGCGCTCAGTATGTGAAACAGCAGATTGGTCAGATGGTGGCCCCACGGCTTCAGGCCATAAAGTTGGCAATCCAGCATGTGAGAAAACCAGGTCAGAGGATGCCAGTTTCCGGCATAAAAGCTCGTTAAGGCCCAGCGGACGCCATCTGTTGTGAGGCCGGCTTGAACTTGCGCGTTCTTGGTGACATATTCGCCGTCGTCCAGACCTATGAATCCGTGTCCAAGGACCTGCCAGTAACACACAAGCGTCAGCATTGCAATCGCGGCTCCAAGCCAAAACCTTACACTCCTGCCAACCGGCCGTGTCATCTGGTCAATCTCCTAACAAATACAAGCAATCAATTTCAGGCTGCGGCGCAGCATTCTCAGTTCTCACCGTCTGTTCGTCCCCTTCGTTCAGTCGAAGTCACTGTTCCTGATCGGTCACTTGGGTCAGGCATTGCGGCG
>JAUSEB010000286.1 GCA_030650495.1 Armatimonadota bacterium
GGACGGCACGACACGTCATTTCGAGCGAAGCGAGAAATCTGCTTTTAAGCACGATTCAGAGTCTCCGAAAAGCAGATTCCTCGTCGTTCCTCCTCGGAATGACGGTTTTTGAACACGCCCAAGAACAAGCCGAAGGATAGAATTAGGGGGTTCGGCGCCTTCGGCGCCGGCATCGGCAGCAGGCTACCGATGCAACAAAATCGCTGGCTTTCCCTTCCCGCAACCGTCAACTGTCAACCGTCAACCGACAACTCGCTTTTAGCTTGATTATACGCGTAACGCGGCTTCGTCTCTATTCAGCTTCAACTCGACGGCGACGGTAGTGCCTTCCGAATCGGTTGCAAGGTAAACTCTATCGGCGGAGGTAATCATCAGCTTGTAGCCCATACCCAGAGTCCCGGTTGTGGTATAACCTTCGGTGAGGGCGACATCCGGGATGCTTATAGCTTCGATGCCGGGACCGTTATCTACAACCACAAAGATAAGGCTGTCTTTCATCTTATGAAGAGACGCCGTTCCGCTGCCTGCATGCTTGAAAGCGTTACCGGTGGACTCTCCAATGCACGCGAGGAATCCGTATTTGTCTTCAGACGCCAGGCCAAGAGATTGCGCCATTTGCATTGCGTCTTGACGAACTAATCGCAGACCTTCAGGCTTCCGGAGGTCCCAGGTTGCCAGCGGTTTCCCGGCGATTTTGGCAATCTCTTCTCGCTCAGTCACGATGAGTTTGCCCCTGGGTGCGGCAAGGATCGTACGGCGGTAGAAATCCAATTTGTGCGCTTCCAATACGCGCTCCCGCTGCTCGGCTTGTTTTTGTTCCGTGACGTCACGAGAGGTAAGCGCCGCAAGGAGAATTTTGCCGGCCTCATCAAGTATCGGCGCGCCGCTATAGCTTATGACCATCTCTTGTCCGGTGTCCAGCCTCCGCAAACGCGCCTCAGTATCAGAGAAAGTTTCGCCGCGCAGCAGCCTGCGGATGGGCCAATCGCTCGATGGCATGGGGTCACCGTTTAGGTAAGAGACCTTGAATATATCTTCGGACTCCTCCCAGGTTTTCCGCATGTCCTCAAAGGTCTTGTGGCCATGCATGTTCAAAGCGGCGGGGTTGGCGTCTATCAGTTTTCCTACGGGATCGAATATCAATACGCCTTCAGCCATGTTTGAAAATACAGCCTGGAGCTTTGCCCGCTCCGAATCAAGACCGCGCGCCAGGGCCGCCAACCTGCGCTGGCCTTTACGCATCAGAATAGTCGCGCACACAACCAGCATCGAGCCGAGCAGAAAGGCCATGAGTTTTGCCCATGCGTATTTATCCCCCGACAAGTCGATGCCATACTCAGGAGTCATGAAGAAATACCATAGGACGAAAAGGTTGAGCGTTAGAGCGAGTAAAGCGGGGCCTGCTCCGAAGATGTAAGCGATTGCCATGGTCTCCAGAATATAAGGCATCGGCAAGGCGCCGAGGGGAAATATCGGCGTCATCCAGTAGAGCAGCGCCGCTACTACGGCCTGGATCATAAGGGTGGCGGCGTACTTAGCCCAGACGGGCAACGGCGCCCGCTCCATGGCAAGTTGAAGCCTGATTCTCTTCGATTTTGCGGCGCTCTCGCCAGTATTTTCCGTCATTACGATTACTTCTTTCTACAACTCCATGATCGGGCTAGCAGCCATCGGATAAAGTCCACGCGGTCTGTAGGAGACCTTTCCAAAGGCCGATGTCTGTGCGGGGAATCGGCGATCGGAGTCGCCTCCTACGCCCCGTACAGGAATTTATACTTTGTCTGCTAGACCGAATTATCTTCAACAACGATATCCATGACCTCGGTAAAGCCGAGCGTTTTGAGCATATGATGCGGGTAGCTGTTCGGCGCAACCAGCACCTTGAGGCGTTCCCCAACCAGATGCAGCGCTTTCGCCGGCTTGATCAGGCAAGCAACTATCGCCGAATCCAGATAGCTCACGGATCGAAAGTCCACGACCACGCTAGCCGAGGAAGCAACAGCATCCTCAAGCGCCCGGCCGAATTCCGCCGCTATATACAGGTCCATCTCTCCACTACCAGACACGGTAGCAACGCCGCCATCATGTGAAACGGCTATTTTCGTTTTTTCAATCATCGCGTTTTCCTAGTAGGTTCCTTCTTCACTTGTATTACGACTACGGCGGCGTCATCGCTCAGACTTCCGGCGGCATGTTTTTTCGCGGCTTTTAGAAGTCCGTCCGCAATCTCTTCCGGCGAAGTTTGCCGAGTCCGATTGAGGTAGTCCTTAACGCGCTCGATACCAAAGAGCGCAATCGGGGACGGCCTAGCCTCAGTTATGCCGTCGGTCATCATTACTATGGTGTCTCCAGGCCGCAGAAGCTCACTGCCTTCGGAGTAAATAAATCCCTCAAAAACGCCCAGAGCGCGTCCATCTGTTGATAATTCCTCGATGGTTCCGTCCGAGCGCCGTATGATGGTTGTTTCGTGACCGCCGTTTGCATAAGTTACCGCCCCCAGCCGGGTGTCGATGACCGCGAAGAAAGCCGTCAGCATACTGGCGTCGCCGGCTTCATCTCTCGATAGAGCGTCATTTGCGAGCGTCATCACTCTTGACGGTCTGGGGTCCAGATACGCATAGCTGCGGATAGCGTGCCGGGCAGCGGCCACTCGAATGGCGGCAGGAAGTCCCTTGCCCACAACGTCGCCGATCAGCGCCCCCATCCTGCCTTCGCCCAAATCGAAAATATCGTAGAAGTCGCCGCCTACTTCGGCTTCTTTTAGCGCGGGTTCATATCGGACGGCAATGTCGTATCCCGGTATCTCGTAACTGACTTCCGGAATCAGAGCCTTCTGCAAAATATCCGCGATTCGGTGTTCGCGCTGGTATACTTCTTCGCGCTGGCGCTCGAATTCGACTTGCTCGCGCACGTCGCGTGAGATAGTGACGACACCCACAATCCCGCCTGCTGTGTCCCGCACCGGGGAAGCGGTTATGTGGACAACGCCCTCCGTCCAGGGCGTTACGAACTTGCACCGCGCTTCAGAGCGCTTCTCACCTCGGAGAGCGCGGCGAGTCGGGTACATCTCGACCGGGAGAGGATCTCCGTCAGTCGTGTAGAGCCTGTATTTCTGGCTTACTTCTCCAAGCGGTATACCCGCCGGAGCGCCCAACATTCTCATGGCCGCGTCATTCGCGAGGACAATCTTGCCCTGAACATCGAAAAGCGCTACCGCGTCGCCCATACTTTCGATGAAGGTCTCCAACTCAGCCGCCCGGCGCTCGGTTTCGGCATGGGCCAACTCCAATTCCTGTTCAGATCGCTTTCGATCCGTGATGTCCATGACCATTCCAATGGAACGGATGATATTACCGCTTTCGTCACGGATATGCTCGCATCGCTCGTGAACCCACCGAACCTCGCCGGTGGACTTCCTGACCACACGGTGCTGAATTTCGTAAGTTGATTTTCCTTCGCGAACGGAACCGGAATAGGCCGCGTCGACGGACGCCCGGTCGTCAGAATGAATGGCATCGAGGAACGCTTCGTACGTCGCCGCGAATTCCTGAGGTTGAAGGCCGAATATTCTGTATACTTCATCCGACCATGTTAACTCGTCCTTGACTAAATCCAGTTCCCAGCTTCCCAGGTGCGCGATCTCCTGTGAGCGGTTCAGGCGCCGCTCGCTCTTACGCAATGCTTCTTCGGCCTGGAATTTCGCCAAAGCGAC
>JAUSEB010000292.1 GCA_030650495.1 Armatimonadota bacterium
CGCCCAGGTATCCGGCGTACAGACCAGAATACTCACGCCCGCGTCCTGAAACTGCTTGGCGACAATATCCGCCTGCTTCTCGCCGTCAACTAGAATCGGGGCGTAAACGACCTTCGCGGGCGAGCCGTCGGGGAGTTTCACCCTGTCGGCGAGGATGTCCGCTGCCATCTTCACGATATTGCGGCACCTCTGCCGGCTTGACTCATCTATCCTCGGATCTCCTGCCGCGAAAACGCCGATAACGGATGTGTTTCTCTCATAAACCTTAACGTTGCTTGCCAATGCCATTGCTTTTCCCATAACCTGGACTCCTTATAACGCTGCTTGGTTGTTGGATTTAGGATGCGATTATGGCGCTATTTGCCGCAAGCGCCACGGGGAATTATAGCATATCCGGCAGGCTTTGGGGATTAGGGATTTGACTGCTGATGAACGCAGAGCTACCTACGTATCGGAATAAAACATATAAGTCAAAACATCTACGTAGTCAGTGCTACGGCTTCAGTTTTCGCAGCGCGAGGCTATACTTTTCTCGCTCTACCTGTTTCCTTGACTTTAGGCTGCCATGAAGGAATTTGACCGCAACTCCGGCCAGAGCGTGCACGGCTTCATGGCGGTTCATTCCTCCGTTCATCAAACGCCTAAGAGCCTCCGGAGCCTCTGGGGGATCGTTATGAGCCAACTGGTTCTCTACTACGTGGTGGATAAGCCAATGCAATCTTGGACTCACCGGCTCTCCGTTGATGAGAACTTCATCATGGTCCATCACGTCCGCGAACTCAGGGTGTTCATCAATAAACTTTTCATACAACTCTGTATCGTCGTCCCCAAAGTCATCGTTCATCGGCAAGACGCCCTGCTTGCTCTTCCCACCGCTTTTCTGACGGCTGGACGCCTTTCCCGCAGTCGTTTTGCCCTGAGAACTCGCCGCCGCTGATTTCTTTAACCACTCGATAGCTCCCTCGGTGGATTTCCATGGTTCCAGGAACAACTCCGTGTATAAGATGGCCTCATTTTCGTCACCGAACCCATAATGCTCCGGACTATATTCCGGCAGACGTTTTCGCTCCAGCAAGTAATCAACTACGCTCTTGTTCTGGGCTATTGCTTTGGCGATTTCCTGATTGGCTTTTTTCGATTCGCCTGACTTCCGGTAGCTGAGAAGAGCTTTGGTGTAAAGCCAAAACGCGGTTATATCCTCCTTGTATTCCTTCAATAGCTTTTGGAGTTCGTCGTCTTGGCCGGCGAGGAGAAAGCACATAGCCAGGGGATATCGGGACCCCAGATTATCACTTGTGTTCAATCGCAGCATATCCTGATAGTCTTTGATTGCCTGTTCCAGTTCTCCTCGTTTTAATTGGAACTCAGCAAGCCTGAGCCTAGCCCTCATATATGGGCGAGTCTCCAGCGCCTGCCAAAAATTGCCTTCGAGTTCCTTGAAATCCTCTTCACCTATCGCTCGCCGTCCGGCGTCCACGGCGTCCTGGAGATATTTCATTTGCTCTTTTTCGTCCCTGGCGGCGTCTTCCGCGAGAATAAGATACGCATCGGCGCAATCCGCGCTTATGATTATCGCCTGTTTCGCAAGCTTCACCCGTTTGCTCTTGCCGTCCTCCTGCTGGGCTTCGTAAACCATATCCTGCGCCCGGTCGAGCGGAGTCTCCGGCTTATTTATAAGTTCATAGGGCAAATCAAAATCTTCTTCATCTTCTTCCTCATCGGAATATTCGGGAGCCGGAAGAGTTATGGATATACTTACCGGTTTGCCAGCCGATGTAGTTAGTATCTGATGTTCAATGACTCCCTCTTGCTTTTTAATTTTCTTTCCGTGCGTTTTGAAGAAATCCGCAAGGGCGTGTGTGATCGCGGTGAGATCGACCAGTTCGTCCTGGTTTGGCCGGCGAACGGGAATCTCGTTATCAGGGTCCATCACAATCGCCGCCGGATAAGCGGATTCACCGGCCAGAACCCAATCGTAGGACAAGCGCTCGGCTGAAGCGATTGGACCGATATTGTATATTTCTTCGTAACTGAAGCCGAATGACCACATTGTCTTTGCGACCTCAAAAGACTCCTCATCACTGTCGCAATCGAGTAAATCCATAAGGTCGTCAAATGATCGAAACAGGTTGATCCCGAAATTCTCTCCCAGGACTCCCATAACCACCGCCCAATAATCAACTTGTTTTTCGCCGGATAATTCAATCTTGATTGGAACTTCAAATTCGAATAGCTTCCATGGTTTGAGCCGGTAGAAATCAGCGGCAGCCTTGAAGAAATCAGCTACAATCTCAGGATCAGCGTTACCGCCTATTGTGTAGGGCGGCATTCCCGGTTCCAGAAGGGTTTGCTCCATGATGGATATCATCTCGTCCATAAATGGATGAGGCAGAGATCGGGAAATCACTTCTACGCCAAGCTGCTCGAAAGTATCTCTAAGATGTTTGAGCTTGCCTCCTATAAGAGTTACCGAAGCCGGACGGCGAGGCTCACCCGCCATTGGGGACAGCATACAATTAACCGCCCAGGATGTAACCTCTGAATCTGAAACGTCCGGCGAAATAATATTTGAGCCAATTACAAGCTCTTCTTTTGGATCCGCGCAGATAAGCGCTTCCGGTTTTACTTCATCGCCCAATTCTTCTATTTGGACTTCAATGGCCCTTCTTTCAATGACCCAACTCGCGCTCCGGTCCATTGGCAATAAGCGCGCCTTATCAATCTCTTTGTTCAGTCTCATGAATGGCTACCTTCTGGTGTGTTAGTTGTTGAAGACAATAGCAGCATGATAGGAGAGTATACGGCTGGCGTCAACATGGCGCTAACGCAAAACCAAAGCCACGCCCAGCTTCTTTGCAGCCATGGCATCGACAGCAGAGCTACCATTGCACCTAACTCTCGAAACTGAGCAATGCGGCTAACTTCTCACGAAGCACTGTAGCCACTGAGATGGCTTCCTCTGCTTCTTCCTTCTCTGCCGATTCGCCGGGATAGCGGAACTGAACCGACGCTCGATCCAACAGCCTGAGATCAGCAAGAGGCCAGGTCCAATCCGTAAGCGTAGACTTCAATATCTCATTGAGACGGACGAGGTCGTGAGTCTTTGGAGGTATAATGGCCTTTGAGATCAAGACAGCTTTCATCAGCTTTTCTACGCATTGTTGAGCATGGAAACAGACTGCGTCATAGTTCGGCCTGTCAGACGCCGCAATTTCGCGATTTGCGGTGAGGAAATCGCCTTCAGCCTTTGCGACCCACTCCTTAACTACCTCGTTCATAAAGCAGCGATCCTTTATCCAGCGCTTCCCTGATGAGCGGGTCACCTTCGGCATACCGTCTGGCCGTATCGTCAGGACGCCTGGCTATCAGGTCTACGGGGAAGTGTGGGTCAACTTTGTTGAGGATTTCCAAAGACTTTCTGAAACCCTTTCCCTCAAATGGCAGGACGACAAGCAGGTCGACGTCGGAATCCTCCGAAACGACGCCATAGGCATAGGAACCGAAGAGGATTATTTTCTCAGGGTTGAACTCGCGCGCAATTCGGGAACTCAACTCTCGGATTGTATCCAGAGAAACCATAGGGCCACCTTTACCGTCCAGCTTGAACGCTGTCCTAGTTTACCCATTATTGGCGCTCACGGTCAACAACGATTTGGCAAATGGACACAGTTATGAATTGCAGCAGCGTTTCGCGACCTTCGGTCTCGGCATCGGCAGCAGAGCTACCGACGCATC
>JAUSEB010000298.1 GCA_030650495.1 Armatimonadota bacterium
GGTATTTGGCAGGACGTGAAGCTGCTCGTCAATGACGATATACGTTTGACCGATTTCTGGGCCAGGTCAGTCCTGTCGAAGGATTTGAAACACGGCGAAGCGCGGGCGCAGGTGGAGATAGAGTCGGCGTCGGCAGGCGAAGCAACCGTGGAAGTGGAAGTCTCATTCGCCGGAAAGAAGGCCGGTTCCGCAAAGCAGGAAGTGAAGCTTAGTCCCGGCCAGACAACCGCCAAACTGAAAATTTCCGTCCCAAACGTCAAGCTGTGGTGGCCGAACGGCAGTGGAGAACAGAACCTATATGAAGCTGAAGTCCGGCTGCTCGACGCGGCGGGGGAAGTCATTGATGAGCGCAAAACACGCTTCGGCTTCAAACAGGTCCGGCTTACGCCAAACACCAATGTATCCCCTGAAGCCCTGCCTTGGAGCTTCGAGGTAAACGGGCGGCCTACGTTTGTCAAAGGGTGGAACTGGGTTCCCATCGACCACATGTACGGCGGCGGCCTCGATGCGAAGTATGAACGTTTGCTCAAGCTCGCCAGAGACGCGAACGCCAATCTGATTCGCATCTGGGGCGGCGGGTTGATCGAAAAAGAAATATTCTACCGCCTGTGCGACGAGTGCGGGATAATGGTTTGGCAGGAATTCACTCTTTCCAGCTCGGCGATGGAGAGCGTTCCTCCGACAAATCCAGCGTATCTAAAAATGCTGCGCGAAGCCGCGACCAAAATCGTCCCGCTGCGCAGAAATCACGCGAGCCTTACCGTCTGGTGCGGCGGCAATGAGCTGGTCTGGGCCGGCGAAGAAGACCCGGCGATGAAGATAATGCACTCAATTTGCGCCAAACTTGACCCGGACAGGCTCTATATCCCAACTTCCCCCATGCTCATAGCCGGAGAGCGTCAATCCCCGGATCGCGATATTCACGGCAACTGGCTTTACAACGGCGTCGAGGCGCACTATAAGGCTTACAACGATTTGCGCGCGACTTTCCACAGCGAGTTCGGCTGCGAAGGCGCGGCTAATTTGGAGAATATTCCCCGATTCATAAAAGACGTGGCCCTGTGGCCGCCGAGCGTCAAGAACGAGATATGGGCGCATCGCGGCGAATGGTGGGCCAATTATGAGAAGCTGTGCGGGATTTTCGGAGAGATTACTGATTTACCAGCCTTCGTCCGTTTGAGCCAGTTCATCCAATGGGAAGGCTTGCGGTATATAATAGAGGCCAACCGGCGCAGAAAGCATAGCTGCGGAGGCGCGATCCCCTGGCAGTATAACGAGCCATGGCCGAACCTCTCTTGCACGAATGCCGTGGACTGGTACGCGACGCCTAAGATGGCCTACTACGCCGTGGCGCGGGCGTACGACCCTGTTCGCGTAAGCGCCAAATATGAGAAGCTGGCGTGGAAAGAAAGCGAGACTTTCCGGGCTGACATCTGGGTAAATAATTCTCTCGATGCCATTCCGGGCGCTTCGGTCGAGACTCGAATAACGGATGTATACGGAACTCTACTCTGCGAAATGGACGCGACTTTGGATGTCCAAGAAAATCGCGCGACCCATGCATTTGCATTGGATTGGCGGCTCCCGGCGGGATTCGAGGGGATATTCATGCTTACAGCGCTGCTTCGTGACGGCAATGGAATTGTCCGGTCGGAGAACGTTTACATATTCGGAGCAAGCTCCGGCGCGCCGCTTTCGCCGATGATGTCTCTGCCGCCAACTAAGATAAAGGTGAAGAAGATTGAAGACGGCAAAGGCAAAAGCGTCGTGAGTATCGCCAATAAGGGAACGGCTTACGCTATGTTCGTCCGGCTCAGGCCAAAGGATTTAGACGCAGATATTTACTTTAATGACAATTATCTTGTCATCCCTCCGGGTGAGGAAAGAACTGTTTCCGTTAGACTCGACGGCGGAGGCGGCAAGCTCATTTGCGCCGGATGGAATACAAATTGCTTGGAAGTTGGGGGTTAGGTTGGGGTTCCTATTCTAACTCCTAACTCCTAACTTCTAACTTCTAACTTCTAACTTCTAAATAGGGAGGTTGATTAATGCGATTCACGGTAACCCAGGGTTCGCTCACGCAGGCAGCCTGCGACGCCCTTATCATCAATTTATTCGAGGGAGTGACCGCTCCCGGCGGCGGAACAGGCGCTGTGGACAAAGCCCTTGACGGCGCGATTGCTCGTTTGATAGCCGAAGAGAAGTTCGAGGGCAAACTCGGCCAGACAGCCGTCTTGCACACTTACGGCCGTATTCCGGCGAAGAAGGTCATATTGGTTGGGCTTGGCAAGTCCGATAACTTCACCACTGAAGGCGTTCGGCGCGCGTCTTCGGCGGCGGCTAAAAAGGCGGCGGATTTGAACGCGAAGAAGGTTACGACCATCCTGCACGGGGCGGGAATCGGCGGACTTGACCCGGTGGAATGCGCCCTTGCTCTTGTTGAAGGCGCGGCCCTCGGCACGTATACGTTTCTGAAATACAAAACATCTGACCCCAAACCAGTCTCAGTTGAAGAGATAGAGATCGTGGAGATGGATGCGACGAAATTGCCTGCCCTCAAGGCCGGTGTCGCAATGGGAGA
>JAUSEB010000300.1 GCA_030650495.1 Armatimonadota bacterium
GTTCAAACGCAGTATCCGCCCGGCCAACTCCACTGCCTCGTCCATCGTCTGGTCGCCACGCTCGACTCTGTCCGCAAGAACACGCGCCACATTCTCTCTGGCAATTTGCGCGTGGGCGTATATACCCTCAACGAATCTATAGTCTCCACCAAAGCCCAATATCTTGTTCGCCGGGACAAGATCGAGCCACTCGTCCAATATCATCCTCGCCGATTTAGCTCCAATAATATGCATCCAGCACATATCGGGATAGACATTCGAGAAGTTCTTCGCCAACACTCCTAGCTCTCTTGAATAAGGGAATCCGGCATGGAACACATCAAACTTTACGTTTTTATAGGTGAAGAACAGGTTGTTGAGAAGAGTGGGATCGGAATCGGCTATGAAATTGCCGGTTCCTTCCTGTATGCCCGTGTGAAAAAGCATGGGAAGTCCCAAATCAGCCGCCCTTCTTATAATCTGATGGACAATATAGTCCTGCAAAGGTTTGGCTTCTTGCCAGGAAGGGCCGTTCCCGCGATCTTTCAGTATTTTATTGAATACAATCTCGGCTTCATGCCGTGTCGTATTGTCGAAGTATAGTGGCCTGTTGTAAGCCAAACCGCACTTCACGCCGACCATGCCGTATTCCACACCGGCCTTGAACCGGAGGTCCAGAGCCTTGAGCAGATCAGTCAAAGAATAGATGCTTGTTCCCGCGGTTTCCGCTATGGCGGCCAACTCACTTCGATTGGATACAGTTGCGAACTCATCGAAACGAACGCTTGGAACAAATAGAGTTCGGTCAATATGTGGTGTCCACTTGTCCAGTATGCTTATTTCGATATTGGCCTTATCTTTTAGGACTTTCCGATACCAACCCGGATGCCGGACATCCCGCATTCTCTCAAGCAGCGTTTTATACGTTTCGCGGCTCAGGCCGGGCAGATCAAACAAATCCCGGGCCGCCATATCCACCGAGCGGCAATATGTCGTATTTCGCGCCCTCAGCCAATGCGGTTCCAAAAGCTCCCATTTCTCGTCATGAGATAGCTGATTACCTTTGAACCGCGCCATTTCCGCCGCCGGCATTCCTGAAGAGACCAGATCAGACGAAGCATAATGCGTGAAAAAAATGGAAATATCCGGCTCCTGTTCCAGCCAGATTACTTCAGGAGTCAGATGCTCATGCGTATCTGTCAGTGGAATATGCGATATGTATTCGCGCAAGGCGCTCAGGATGGAATCCATCAGTCTTTCGCCGGCAGCCCCTTCTCATCCAACTTGAACAACTCCCTGCCGTTTAGGCGAAGTATCCGCTCCGCGATCTCTTTTGCTTCATCCATTGTTTGGTCGCCTCGCTCGACCCTGTCCGCCAGAACACGCGCCACGTTATCTCGCGCGATCTTCGCGTGTCCATAGACGCCCTCTACGAATATATAATCTCCTCCGAAGCCAAGAATCTTGTTCGCGGGGACTAGATCGAGCCACTCATCCAAAATCTCTCTCGCCGACTTTGCCCCAATAATATGCATCCAGCACATGTCGGGATAGACGTTCGCGAAGTTTTTCGCCAACACGCCAAGCTCTCTTGAATACGGGAAGCCCGCGTGGAAAACGTCGAACTTGACGTTTCTATAGGTGAAGAACAGGTTGTTTAATAGAACGGGGTTTGTGTCCGCAAGGAAGTTGCCGTTGCCTTCCTGTATGCCCGTGTGGAACTGCATCGGCAGTCCATATTCAGCCGCTCTTTGAATGACCTGGTGCATCATAAAATCCTGGAACGGTTTTGCGTCTTCCCAGGAGACTCCGTTTCCGCGATAACGAAGCATTCTGTTGAACAGAATTTCCGCCTCGTGCCGCGTGGTGTTGTCATAAAATATAGCGCGCGAGTAAGCAAGGCCGCTCTTAACGCCGACGATTCCTGCGTTTACAGCCTTCTCGAACGCCTTATCGAGAGCGGTCAGGAAGTCATCCATCGAATACACGTTGACATCTACATTTGCTCCCAGGGCCGTGGCCCCCTGTCGGGTGGTAGCGCTGACAAAGTTGTCGAAGCCGCCAACCGGAGCAAATAGAGTCCGGTCCGCGTCAATCTCACCTGTATTCAGAACGCAGACCTCTATGTTAGCCTTATCTTTAAGGACTTTGCGGTACCAACCGGGCTTCCGGCTTTCTTCCATTTTCCGCAATAGGTCTTGGTAGGTGTCTCTGTTCAGCCCCGGCAGGTCGAAAAGGTCTCGCACGGCAATATCTATCGCTTTGCAATACGACGTGTTCCCTGCTTTCAACCAATACGGCTCGAACTTCTCCCACTGTTCCTCTGGAGACAACTGGGTGTCATGCAAGCTAGCCAGGTCCTCCGGGGGCATACCGGATGTAACCAGGTCGCAGGACGCGTAATGCTGAAAGAGATGTCCCAGGTAAGTATCTTTCTTTAACCAGTCTTTTTCCGATCTTATATGCTCGTGCGTGTCCGTAAGCGGAATCCGATCTATGAACTCTCGCAGCGCATCGAGGGTGGAACTATGTGTCGGCATGACATCCTCCGGTCGGCTTGGATTTATTTCTTCTTACCTTAGCGCTTCCCCGCCGTCACAGTCAACGCGCACGATGGTGAGTTGAGAGTTGAGAGGAAAGCTGTCAGCTGTCAGCTGACAGCTGACAGCTTAAACCGACCGACAACTCTTCCTGTAACAGTTCAGGGTTGGTGAGCAATACCCCCCTCAATCCCCCCTTCTAAAGGGGGGAAGTGTCGTAGCTCCCCTCCTTACGAAGGAGGGGTTGGGGGAGGTTAAATCGTACTCACCAAGAGTGAACTCTTACCTCTTCCTATATCAGTGTTCAAGTATCCATCTGTGGTTAAATATCCCTTCCCCTTTTGCGTTTTCGTGATTTATTTGTCTCTCAGAATGCGTGGGCTATTATAGATGTGTTTATAGTCTCTGCTAAAGGTCGTTTTTAGAATGACTAAGCCGCTGTTTTTATGCTCACATGCCTAAACTGAAGAAGAAAAAGAAGCCGGAACAAAAAGAGTTCTGGGAAACTGGTATCAAATACG
>JAUSEB010000309.1 GCA_030650495.1 Armatimonadota bacterium
TTTGCTCAATCCTACTGTCTCCCTCATATTCTAATAATGTCACTTTGCCAGACCATCAAACATGGGGGTGACATTTTCTCTGAATAATTAGGGGGTGACAGATTCTCAGACCAAAGACAAGAACTCATCTCCTTGGTTGACTTGTGCGGGAAAAAATGGCATACTACCCCAAGTACTGGACAAGACATCCATAGGAGAGGTAAATTGGCGAACAGGTTAAAGCTGTCGAGGTTGGTGCGAACGGTTTCATCGGAAGTCTATGTAATATGGGATGATGACCGCCGGGTTGGCCAGCTTCACCTGCATTTTGCGCACGATACTATTCACGCTACGCTGCTATTTGAAGTCGATTTGAGCATGAGCGAAGAGGAAGACCTGCTCCAGCAGATCGACGAAGATATCGTCTCATCTTATCTGCCGAGCTTCGAGCGGGAAGACTTGCTCGTCACTATCTTCAGAGCCGAGGAAATAAGCTCCTTCAGCTATTCGGCGAATCAGATGGATGATATCGGTCCTGATGAAGAATAGGTTCAGAGTTGTCAATTGAAGCCGGTTTTGTGTTTAATGTTTGGTGTTGAAGGTTGAAGGTTGAAGGTTTAAGGTGTTGTTTGCGACACGCTATCTTTCAACCCTCAACATTAAACATTCAACTTGTCTTCGGCTTCAAAGAACAAGCCGAAGCATAGAACCCTCAACTGTCTCATCGCTCATCGCTGACTCTCGACTCCCTCAATTGCGCAATCGGGAAAAAGCTGATATTGTGTGGCTGGAATGCGCAGTTATACGCTAAAATATCTCGCATATCTGTTGTTTGCGGCGATCTGCATACTCGCGGCGCCTTTGATCGCGACACCGGTTTCCAACCATCAATCTTCGGTGAGCGTTGCTTCGCGTCCTGAGCCTGGCGAAACGAAAACCACTATCAAGAGTATACTTGCGCGCGGTGAATTCCAGACATCGGACGAGGAATCATGGTGGGAAGCATACTCGGAGAGAATATCACGATACTTGTCTCTTTTTATGCGCAAGCTATTCGGACGGATCGATCCATATTCGATGGAGCCTGGGGCAGGTAATACAGCTATTATTTTGCTGGCCGGTCTTGTGTGCCTGGCAGTATGCGTATTGGCGGTCGTGCGGCTGCGAGGTATATTTACGCGCAGGCGGCGATTGGCAGGCGGCACAGGAGACATGGCGACTTCGGGGAGCGTATCTGTTTCTGATTTGGCCAAGAGCGCGGGAGTATATGCTTCTAAAAGTAATTTTAATGAGGCTTTCAGGCTGGCTTATCTGGCTCTCTTGATGGCCATGGACGGGGCAGGGAATATCCGTTATCAGAAATCAAAAACCAACTGGGAATATGTGAGAGCGCTGGAATCCGCCGGGTGTTCAACATATTCGGCGGAGCTGAAAGACCTCTCTAGTAGATTCGACTCGACGCATTACGGAGCGCGGCCTTGTCTTCGTGAGGATTACAACGCCTGTGTGGCCACATATAAGCGAGTCATCGAAGAGAATAGTGGGAAGACGCCATGAAACTATCTCGTGACGCTTGGATAGTCATAGTCCTGTTTGCCCTCTTTTCTACAGGCAGCTTCGTTATCCTCAGAGGAGCAAGGCAGCCTGACATATCAACTAATCACACCAGTTACAGCGTTCAGTCCAGCGGGACTAAGGCCTTGTTCATACTTCTAAACCGCCTGGGCTATCGCGCCGAACGCTTGCGTATCTCGCCCGAAATCGATCAATTGCATGCCCGCGCGCTTGTCATAATTGGCCCCAAAAAGAATTATCCCGATCTCAGTCCGGACAGCCCGCTCGATAAATGGATGCGGGCCGGCGGAAGCATTTTGCTGTTTATGAATGAGGCAAATCCTGACTTGGATATAGGAGTAAAGGCAACCGAACCGGTGAGAAACCGTGGTATTCAGCAAGTCAAAGTGACGCCTGCTTATGCCGGTGGGGTCTCACATCTATACCTGCGGTCGCGGTCGCGTTTACAATATTTCGACTCCGACATGCGCTCTGTTGCCAGGGATTCGCATGGTGTCATCGCGGTGGAGGCTTCTGTTGGCCGAGGGCGGTTGGTTGTTCTATCCGATCCGTGGATTGCCTCCAACTCCGCAATCGGTAAATCCGACAACGCGGTTTTTATTACCAACCTGGTGTCCGCGAGAAATCGAAGAGGAGAGATTGTTCTTTTCGATGAATACAGCCAGGGGTACGGTATTCCCAAATCTAAACTGGGGGCGCTTCCCCGTCCATTGCTGTTTGCCATTGTGCAGTTTGCGATTATTGTGCTGTTGGCGGTATATACCGCGGGAAGAAGGTTCGGCTCAGTCCGGCAGCAGCCGGATAAAGCGTCTCGCAGGCCGGCGCATGAGTATGTGCGCGCCATGGGAAGGCTATACAAAAGAGCGCATGCCCGGCCTGCGACAATAGGAATTCTGCTGGAATCATTCCGTAACGACATCTGCCGCCGCTTGGGTATTCCCATTGACTCGGATTTGAATGATGTGGTTCAGGCAGTTGAATCATTCTCCGGCATTGACTCGGGTCGAATCAGGTCTGTTCTCGCGCAATCTGAAAAAGTAGACCGAATGAGCGATTCCGAACTTCTGGAGATAGCTCGCGAATTACGCCAATTCAGGAAGGAGCTTGGTATTGACCGATAATCCCGTAGTTGAAACGATAAACGCTGTGACTGGCGTTGTCGAGAACGTCAGAAGTCAGATAGCAAAGGTTGTCGTAGGACAAAACTCGGTCGTCGAGCAGATCATAACGGCGCTTCTTGCCGACGGCCATGTTTTGCTGGAGGGCGTTCCAGGCGTTGCCAAGACCCTCCTGGTCAGAGCATTGGCTCACACAATCGGCGCCGAGTTCAAGCGGATACAATTTACGCCGGACCTCATGCCTTCGGATGTAATAGGCACAAACGTTTATGATGCCTCGACCAGCGAGTTCAACCTCAAGGAAGGGCCGGTTTTCACGAACGTCTTACTGGCGGATGAGATCAACCGCACGCCGCCTAAGACCCAAGCAGCGCTTCTCGAAGCAATGGAAGAGCGCAGGGTTACAATAGACGGAACTTCACATCCACTTCCTGAGCTTTTTATTGTATTGGCAACCCAGAACCCTATCGAATACGAAGGAACATACCCTCTGCCGGAAGCGCAGCTCGACCGTTTTCTCGTGAAGATACTGGTCGACTATCCTACGGAAGCGGAAGAAAGGCAAGTTCTGGCAAATTACAACCAGGGCTTCCGTCCGCTGAGGTTGGATGACGCAGGTGTAGAGCGTATAGCCGGAGAAACCGACCTTGCCAATTGCAGGAAGGCTGTAGCTCAGGTTCGTGTAGACGAGGGAATTGTGGACTACATCGGACAAATCGTCAGAAGGACGCGCCAAGACAGAAGTCTCATTTTAGGAGCAAGCCCGAGAGCTTCTATAGCTCTACTTCTTACATCAAAGGCCCTTGCGTCAATAAACGGCAGGGACTATGTTATACCCGATGATGTAAAGCAATTGGCTGCGCCGGCGCTGCGGCACAGGCTTCTGCTCAGGCCGGAAGCGGAAATAGAAGGATCAACACCTGACAAAGTTATCGCAAGAATCTTAAACACTGTAGAAGTTCCGCGCTAAAAGCTCAACAGCTTTTATATGCTCCGGCTTGTATTTGGGACTGTTCAAAAACCGTAGCCTAGCCCCTTGTGGGCGTCATATTGCAGTCAACCTAAGCGTGAATTGACGGGCATAAAGCCCTAGGCTACAGATATATGGGACTTTTTGAACACTCCCATTTTGAAGCCGAAGCCGACTTAAGTTACTGTTACTTCGGCTCCTAAGAGGGACTGTTCAAAAACCGTAGCCTAGCCCCTTGTGGGCGTCATATTGCAGTCAACCTGAGCGTGAATTGACGGGCATAAAGCCCTAGGCTACAGGTATATAGGACTTTTTGAACGCTCCCAAGAACGAGCCGAAGCATATTAGGAGAGCTTTTATCACGAAAGGTAATGCGAAGTGTTTAGTGTATTTCACTAACCACTAATCACTAACCACTAACCACTACCTTGACTTTTGCAGAGGCAGTTCCTAGAATTTGAACATACTAACCAATGTGTTAGATGGTTTCATAAGTGAAAGGAGCGCATTTATGCGCATGTTGCGAATATCGATTGCTTTCTTACTTGGCATGTTTTGTCTTATGCCTTCCACCGTCCTATCTCAACAGCTAGAGTGGCCCTCCCAGAGCATTATCAAACAGAAACTTGCCTCACAGAAGGGTCCGGCTCAACAAGCCCAGGCGCATTTTCAAAAGGGTATGCAGTACCGGCAGAAAGGTAAGTTTACCGAGGCGATTGCCGAATTCAAACAGGTTATCAAACTCGCGCCCAATGCTCCTATTGGCTACATTCATCTTGCATTGACGTACCTGGGTAAGGGTGATTTGAGGTCAGCGGAGGCTCCTTTGAAGACCGCTGTGAAGCTGGACAATAAGAACGTGAACCTTCGGATACAGTTGGCCCAGATATACTTGCAGACAAACAGGCCGGCGGAAGCGATTGCCACGGCCAGTGAAGCCGCAAAAAAAGACCCGAAAAATCCGGGCGTTCAGTTTATTTTAGGTGCGGCTTACATACAGCAAAAGAACAACCAGGCCGCCATTACAGCCTTCCGCAAGGTTACCCAGATGGATCCGAAGAACATCGGCGCATATATCAATATGGGCCTTATCTACACTGAGATGAAAGATTATGCCAACGCGCGACAAGTCCTGGCAAAGGCGGCAGCCATCAAGCCCGACGAAGAGCGCATTATCGGTATGCAGGCGATGATAGAAGAGCGGGCGGATAAGGTTCATGGCGCTGAGAAGGCTATTGCAATATACAAGAAGGCTCTTGCCAAGAATCCACGTAACACACAGATTCAGTTTATTATCGGAGCTACGTATGACCGGATGGGAAAGCCCAAGGAAGCAATTACCTACTACGAAGGCGTCATCGCGAAAGAACCCAACATGACTCTTGCTTTGATGAACGCGGCTCGCGTCTACTTGATGGATAAAGACTCAAAGAACGCGGCTGCCGGGCATAAGAAGGCGGCTGGATATCTTAAAAGAGTTCTTAAAAGCAATCCGAATTCCGCGGTGGCTCTGGGTATGTTGGGACTTGCGGAACTGTATTTGAACGATCTGGCTGCTGCTGAAAAGCATTATGTACAGGCTCAGAAGCTCGATCCCGGCAACATTGGCTCGATGGAGGGCCTTTCCTTCATATACGAGAGAAATAATAAGCTAACAGAAGCTGCCGGGCAACTCGATATGCTGCGTAACGTTCGCAAAGATGACCCTCAGATTTACTTGCGCCTCGCTCGAACCTACGACCGCGCCGGTGACACGCGCAGGGCTTTGGGAACATATCTGCAAACCGTCGAGACATTCCCAAAGAATACAGAAGCAATGGCCGAACGCGCCGCGTATCTGGATCGCCAGAATGAGAAGGAAAAGGCTGTTGAGCAGTATCGGGCCATTATGAAACTCAAGCCGGATGACATGAAAACGCAGATCAGCCTGGCAAACGTCTACGCCAACAGTGAGGACGCGGCAATTAGAGATAAAGCCATTCCTGAGCTGGAAACAGCCAAGAAAATGGCTTTGAAGGCCAAGCCCCCCAAAGACCCGAAAGAAGGCGACGACAGGGTCACGCCGTTTATGACCCTTGCGGCGGTCTATGAAAAGAATGGCCGGGCGGCAAAGGCGTCGGACGAGTATTATGAGGCGCTTAAACTGAGCACGAACAACACTCAGATTTACCAATCCTTGGCCAAACTATACGAAAAAGATATTGCTACGATAGATAAAGCCATCGAAACATATCGAAAGTTGACGGAACTGGAGCCTGATAACCGAGGCTTTTACCGGTCGCTTGGAGATGCGGTCAACAAGAAGACCGGGAAGCCGGATAGCGACCTTGAGGAGTTCAGGCAGTTAATCGCCGCCAAGCCGCAGGCGCTTGCGCCTCGTTATGTTTTGGCGGAATCGCTAAATTCTCGTACCGACGAAGCTAATCAGCAGGCGGCTGTCAAAGAGTTCGAAGAGATACTCAAGATCAAGCCGGATGAAGAGCAGGCAATGGTCAGACTGTCTCAAATCTTCACTACCTTGAAACAACCAGACAAGAATCTGGAAATACTCAGAAAAATTATTGATGCAAATCCGGCTCAGGGTTATGCGCTTCGCGAAATGGACCGCATCGTCACCGAGAAAAACGAGGCAAAAGCTACAGCGGATTGGCTCGACTATCTAAAATCTCTGACCGCAAAGAAAGAATCAAACAGTCCTGATTTCTATAAAACGCTTACCGGATCATACGTCAAAGCCAATCGTGGCGCCGAGGTAGTTGCAATACTTGATGGAATTTCC
>JAUSEB010000313.1 GCA_030650495.1 Armatimonadota bacterium
TACCCGGCGGACGACCCCAAGCAGCCGACAGTGGTCGACGAGTTGGACTCCGTTCTTGAAGCCGTAGGCGATATCCCACTGCGGCTCGCCATTCCACGGGATAGATTTGCCGAGGTCCTGCCCAAATTCAAAGGCAAACGAGCCGTCCTTGAGTTCTCGGCCTCGACCGAGGACGAGGCCAAACAGCTTCTGGATGAAGTCAGCCGCTATTGCGACCTCCAGCGATAGCTTGTACCGTCCCTCGATACGGCCTTTGGCCTACTCGGGAACACGGACTTAGGCGAGTTGAGGGTTGAGGAAGGCCTCCCTTTTAGAAGTTAGAAGTTAGAAGTTAGAAGTTAGGAGTTAGGAGTTAGGAGTTGATGCGTCGGTAGCTCTGCTGCCGATGCCGGCGCCGAAGGCGCCGCTACTTCCTCTCCTTGTAGGAGAGGGTTGGGGTGAGGTCCCTCCCTCGACTCCCTTTTCCATCCGCGTTTATCAGCGTTCTTCTCTTAACCGACATTTCGTGTTTTCTTACTTTCGTGATTAAGAATCTCCCTTGAATTTGGGATGCGCCCAGGCACAATTACCAGCTTGACAGGCGGAGTTGGCGAGCGTCATGATGAGGTTGTATATGATTCACTCCCGGAGGAGCAATTTGAGAACGCTTGCGCTGCTGATTGTCATACTATTGTTGGCCGGAGTATCCCCGGCTTTTGCAGTTGTGCACGTTAAACACGACTCGCCGGGGCCGGTCTTCAACGGCGATTCGTGGGAAACGGCGTATCACAATATTCAGGCTGGAGTCAATGAGGCCACGAGCGGCGAGGAAGTCCTGGTTGCGCGAGGAGATTATCAAGAGAAGGTCGTCCTGAAGGCCGGTGTGACGCTGAAAGGCGGGTATGCTGGAATTGGCGACACGAGAGACGTTGCGACCTACATTACCGCAATAGACGCCGGAGACGCGAGCACAAATAGCAACACGGTCACCAGCGCAAACCAGGCCGCGATAGATGGGTTCACGATAACCGGCGGCTACACCGGAGTGTTTTGCGCCTCCAACTCCCCCATAATATCCAATAACCTCATCAAGGGAAATACAGTGGCCGGGGTATGGCTTACTTCAAGCTCCGCAAGCGTGACAGATAATATCATAGAAGAAAACGGCCCGCATGGGATCATCTGCTGGTTCC
>JAUSEB010000315.1 GCA_030650495.1 Armatimonadota bacterium
CCCGCTCGATTTCGCATAGTTAGAGTTCCGAAGGCCGCCGTGTGAGCGACGAATCCAAATCTACATAACGCCAGCGTTTGCCTTGGCGCCACAGAGTGCGAGCCTTGATAGAAATGCCGGTAACGGAGGTTATTTCCTTTATGGAATCCCCCGTCTTTTCAGCGCCGTGGTTCAAGTATATATAACAAAACATAGGACTGACGCCAACCCAGTCGGCTGATATACGGTGATTTTCGCCGTTTACCACATGAACCACATCGTCTTTTGGGTCGCCCGGAGTATTTTTGACATCCTCAGACCACTTGTAATTCACAACGACTGTTTTCTCCGAATCACAACGTTTGAAGTAGAGTCTATTGCGCAGGTCGGGTGTTGTATCACGCATAAACCGCCGGTAATCAATATCATAGGGATCGGCAAAATCTTGTTCCGTATAACTCTCATACGCCTTTTGCAGTTGTACCGACCAGTCGCCGTCCGCCTGGTAATAGAAGCGCAGTGTCTTGCCGGAAATGTCATAGTTATTTTCAATTTCCTCTTCACCATCTCCATCGTCATCCGGCTTTTGAACCGTTACATATTTAGAAGCGAATGTTATCGTTCCGGTCTTGAATCCCTTCTCGTCAATCACGAAGCTGGGGTTCACATCCAGTTCCGTATCCCCAGATCTAGGCAGCAACTTCGCTCCATCAGAAGGATTGACGACTAATACGTCAGGATGCACCGGAACCGGAGTTCCTCCGTTATTGAAGTTAATGACCAGATTACCATCGCCGAGGCCAGGATATAGAACGCCCGTATCGGAAGCTCCGGCGTATTTTTCTTTGATGAACGGCAGAGTTAGTTTGACCGTGTAGGGTCCGACCGACGGCACGGTCTTCTCTTCGCTCATGATTTTGTGGTCGAGGATGTAATAGTCGATTCGCGCTTCAAGCGGCCTGGTCCCGTACTCGGTCGTCTCCTGATATTCGTATCCACGCGGGTTGAAGGCAACAATTCCGACTACCGAGTCTCTCAGTTTGTATTCGTAAGGATCTGAGGTCCAGTCAACGCTCGCATCAAGGTATCTGAACGCCCGAGCGACTACTTCGCTCCCTTCGTCAATCGCCGCGCCTGCCGGCAGATTACAGGCAGTAATGATGTCTATCCACTCGTCGGCGGTGGTGACTTTTACGATATTACCAATCTTGTGCTGCAACGCAGAGCCTGCGCCAACCCTATAGGACAAGCTTATATGATAGTAGTAATCGGACACACCGGCTGGTGGCCGGGGCAAGCAAATCTTGCCATTTGAATAGTCAATGGCGTATTGGGTTCTCAGCCATCTCCAAGGCTCGTTTTCATCATCTTCCCAATCCATCCGGATTCCCCGCATACTACCACCATAGACTGAGAAGTTCGTTGGAGAGCCGCTGCTGCCCAATATAACTTGAATCGGACTGAATCCGAGCACGTACACCGAGGCGACATCCGACCCACCGGAGGAGTATGTTCCGACGGGGATTTTCGTAGTCTCTCCGATGATTCGTCTGAAGTAATAGGGATTCTTATCATCGAGTGGAGGGCCGGGAAGGCAATCGAGATCGAGATTGCCATTAGTGTCTATCGGCAATATCCCCTCCGGCAGGTTGGTGGAGCGGTTTTTCCACTTCTCCATCTCCGCCTGGGCAAGGCGGCCGGCTATGCTGACATTCTCGGCGTAGCTAAGCGATCGGAAGCCCACGGGGAACATTCTCAACACCACAAGAATGCCTATGACGAGGACCACCATGACCACGAGCACTTCCATCAGCGAAGTGCCCGACCGGTTTTTTATATATTTAAGCGTCATCCTCGCATTATCTCCAATATCAGAAGCTGTCAGCTGTCAGCTGACAGCTGACAGCTTAAATCAACCTTCAACTAGCATCGGCAATCCCGCTGCCCCTCATAAACATTATTCCTGGTTCTCCAACAACCCAGCTTGGCGGCTTGCTTGCACCGCTTGGTACGACTAGCGCACGAGGGCAAATGTTCCTTTTGTCGCGGCTTAGTGAACGCGTGTTGATCTACCGCGGAGTCCTTCCAAACGGCCGATGAAGCGGCGGATTCGCGGGCCGGAATATAGGAAGCGTCACTGAGGCCCAGCTTTCTAAGGCTTCACACGATACAAGATGTTCTCAGGACTCGATCCTACATCGGTCGGTCTCATCTTCTTCTTGTCGATAAGAACGACCTTGGCGTCCAAAAAGAGGACCAGGGCCTTTCCATCTTTACCGCTGTGGTTCATGCACCAGGTCACGACCGTGGTAGATTCAGGCTTGTCGAACCATAACTGGCGGGCGAAATCGCGTTTTTGCAGCGGAACGGTGTCGGGGAGAACGTTCGGCGTGCGATCGCCCACATGCGGCATGCTCGGTATCGAATCGTCCACCGCCCAAGCCCAGGCGTAGGTGGCCCAGACAGGACCTTCTCCCGTCAGGTCCGTCCAGTCATAGGAGTCGCCCTGGTAGTAATACACCGTGACTTTCTGAATATCAGGGCCAACACGTCGTAAGACTTCGAATCCTGGCGATGCCAGCGGGGGAATGGGGCCGTTCTTATTTTCGGGATTGGCGACCGGGCAGGTAAAATTGTCAATAGACTTCACATATTCAGGATATAATGCGCCGCTACATTCATCCATTGGTTTGTTGGGATCGGCTGGATTATATTCATCGAACAAAGATGTCGGGTACCTTTTGTTGTCTTCTTTATACTCCTGCAGAGCCACCCCAATAGATTGCAGATTTGCCATACAACTGGTCTTCTTGGCGTTGTCCTTGACCGCTCTGAACACCGGGAACATCACGGCGGCAAGGATAGCGATGATCGCTATAACCGTCAGCAATTCCATAAGGCTGAAACCGCTACTGCTATTTATTCGCTTCATTTTGAACACCCCAGTCAGTCATCATTTATTTACTCATACATTATACACAATAAGGCGCCTGCCGCCGCTTGGCGGGTTCGCTTATGGATTATCCGGCAGGACACGATACAAGATGTTCTCAGGACTCGGACCTACACCGGTCGGCCTCATCTTTTTCTTGTCGATAAGAACGACCTTGGCGTCTAAAAAGAGGACAAGGGCCATTCCATCCTTACTTCCGTGGTTCATGCACCAAGTCACGACCGTGGTAGATTCGGGCTTGTCAAACCAGAACTGGCGGGCGAAATCGCGCGTTTGCAGCGCAGCGGTGTCAGGAGGAGTGTTCGGGTTGTAACCGGCCACAGCGGCCTCATCTGGAGCCCATACCCAGGCGTAGGTAGCCCAGACGGGACCGCTTCCCGTCAGGTCCGTCCAGTCGTAGGAGTCACCCTGATAGTAATACACCTTGACGTTCACAATATCAGGGCCGACACGCCGGAATACGTCGAATCCTGGCGATGCCAGCGGGGGAATGGGGCCGTCCTTATTTTCGGGATTGGCGACCGGACAGGTGAACTTGTCAAGCGACTTTTCGTATTCAGGATATAACCCGCCGCTGCACTTGTCCATTGGTTTGGGATTAGCGGCATCATACTCACCAAACAAAGATGTTGGGTATTTTCTGTTATCCAGCTTATACTCCTGCAGAGCCACTCCAATAGACTGCAGATTTGACATACAATTGGTCTTCTTGGCGTTGTCCTTGACCGCTCTGAAAACAGGAAAGAGCATCGCAGACAGCAATAAGAACGGCGCGATAAAAATAAGCACCGCAGAGACTATTATGCCGCTAATCGCAAGTCCGCGCCCTTGTAGCGCTCCTTTGCTGGAACTTATCTGCACAAGCGCAATGATACCAAGCACAAGCCCGGCCAGAGATGTAACGCCAAATGTGAGAAGCCCACTTATGCCCAGTATAAGAGACGCCAAGGCCAGCCCGCTTCTGCGAGGAGTCTGCTCGGATATAGGCGCTAATTCAGCTCCGCAAGCTCCGCACAGAGCCGCTCCTT
>JAUSEB010000318.1 GCA_030650495.1 Armatimonadota bacterium
TACCCGGCAATATCCCAACGGCACCAAGCTTACACCGAAGCAAATGAGCCGGATCAGCCTCTACAGGCACGCCGTCCTGCCGAACTGGAATTACACCTTGTTGCCGAATCAAAATCGGAATTAGTTTTTGCACGCGCGCTATGCACGACCACATCGCTACCGGCATGCTGAACAACCTCCGGGCGAATATCCAACGCATATTTCCTCTTTGCCGAACTGGTGTTTATGGCGTCACAATATCCCGCGCCGAGCTCAAGAATGGAGGTCGGACTACCAAAAGTGTACTCCAAGTAGCGAATCACCTCAGTCCAGACGCTTGCGCGTCGACCATGGCGCGTAAAGCGCGTCCGCTCGTAGTTAACATATGGGTCTGAGCCATCGCTCATCACCTTTAGGTTGGCTTCACCCGGCATTTTAGATTTAAAGATAATTGATTGCTTTGAAAGAAGTAAAGCTGACTGTTCAGCCTGTCAGCAAGCAAAAATACCGATTGCGGAGTGTCTTTTATTGCTAATGATGCTTAGCATATTCAAACTGTGGTTGACTTGAAGCGCTGACCTTTCGGAGTGTTGAGCTTATCGTGGAACGTGACCTACGCAGTCCGGAAGCTTTTCTCTTAACGCAACAAAGTTTTGCCAGCAACTCTACCCTTCCGCAGCGGGTACTTGCAGTACTCAATCGCTTTTGCGAGAGCCGGTGCCCAACGCGGAGTAATACCGCCTTCTGCGATCATTTCAAGGCACGTAATAAATGCATAGTGCATTTTGTCCACGTCCGCAGTCAGGCCCGAATGTCCGATCGCGGGTTTTGCCCCACCCGCTAGATTCGCGCAGATCTTGATGAATCTGGCGCCGCCGCTTACCGCCTCGATCCACGCCTTATAATCGTCGCAACGGCGCAGTCCTTCGTGAAATATTGGAGCGGCGATACGCTTGAACATCACAGTTGGGGTTACGACCGGATTACCCCATACAAAATCCACGACCCGCAACCGCTTGTGTTTAGGGACCCGGCTTTGGGCTGTCAGAGCCGTTAACGTCGTATCTTCACAATAGCCGTGACAGGAGAAGTCACAGTTGGTCTCTCCCATCACTGCCAGTTGGACTTGCACCTTTTCGCGCGCCCAGAAATCGTCGGCGTCCAGCAAGGCAACAAACCTGCCCTTCGAAGTTGCGATGCCTGTGTTTCTTGCCACTGGCGCACCCCGATTGCGACCGTGACTTACAACAGTGATGTTCAATTGCCGCGAAAATTCCGCTACTCTCTGTCGCAGTGCCACAGAGTCGCCCCCACCGTCGTCCACTATCACAACTTCATCCGGCCTGTGGCTTTGCCGCAAAATGGAGTTTAATGCGCTACCTATTGTAGGGCTGGCATTATAGCATGGGATTACAACCGAAAGATCCACGATTTGATATTACTTTGAATCGGCTGCTGCTGCTCCAGGCGTCGGACCTTGAGAATCGCCAGAGGATTTACGCCCGGGATTCCTGTTAAATGGCCGCCGCTGGCCTGAGGCTATCTCGAATGCTTGCGTAGATGCGCGGCGCTGACCGAACGATACAGGACCGGGCCGCTTGCGCCGATGATAGCCCAGCACTCGCAGCAGAATCATATAAGCAGCGACAAAACAGCCGACGCGCTCCATCATAACAATCAACGCCTCAGGACTGGCATATACCGTTATAAAAGTTGGAATGCATATTATGTATATCGCGCAACATAAATATACAAATGAACGTTGGCGAAGAAGGAAATTTAGAAAAAAGAGATATATGGACCACACTAATATCTGAATCGCCATGCCATATCGTCCAAAAAGCCAATACGAGATCGTGGCAGGTGAAAGCGGAACGTTGCCCGAGTCGCCCATCCCAAGTGCTCGGGCGGCCAGCCGGTAGCAGAGGCCATACTCGTCGCCCGTGATGCTGCCGGTAATCGGCTTTTGGGGCCACAAAAAGCGCGGGACAACCGCGAAAACCGCGCCTTCGTATACGCGATACGGATGCTCGGGCGACTGACGGGTAAAGGCCAACGCACTTGAGTAATATATCGTGTCGCATTTCAACCGAACATGGAATAGCAGTTCCCGAAAAAATACTCCTATGTGAGATACTTCCGCACTGCGGTCAACGAATTTTTGGGCGTTCACCGATCCAGAATCCCTCAATGCGGGCAATACCACTGTAACGACAGTAGTGGCCACAATTAAAGCACCGACAATTAGGGTATTTCGCCCACGAGCAACTATCCATGCGAGCGTGAGGACTTCTCGGCGCGTGTCTGTCCCGGCGTAAAAATGACGAAGCAGAACTACAAATACCGGGATTAACGGCAGGAATCTACCTCCAATCGCCAAGCGTGCCAGCATGTCTAGTATAATCACCAGCCACGCAGCAATAGTCGTCGCGTTGGTCCCCGCACCCTTCGCGGCATCGCCAACCATCACATACGCGTATAACACCGCCAAACACACGGGCAACATTATCACGAAGGCGCTGCTGGATCCGTACGGGTTGCTGGCGTCTATAACGTTTTGATCGAGGTAGTCGATACTGTCACGTAGCGGCGCGAACAGCTGAAATAAAAGACTCAGAACGTATAGGCCGATGGCACCCGTTACCAGCATGTTGTCCAAGCGGTTCAAGGGATGAAATCCGGGAATGTCGGGCCGCCACCGCGCTAGGGGCGCGAGCAGCAAGAGCACGGAGCAGGCGGCACAGTACGTAGTCAACTCAATCATTACAGCACTACTGTAATCCTCGTAGGATACTACACGGTCGAACATGGTATCCCACGAATACGCATTTAACACAGCAGAGAAACTCAGCCACATCACCCAATAGATGACCATTGACGCGACTAGCACTTTGTTAATCGTTTTGCTCCGCCAAATGCCATAAAAGACACCCGCCTGTACTACGACAGCAAGCCACAATAAAAGGTCCGATGTCATTATATCGCGTTTAGCTCGTTCAGCTCCCGTTGATATGTCACTGTTCGTCGAGCGCCCTACGCCGTCCGAGCGAGCGCCTTGATTCTAGCAAGATAGCTGCTGCCGAGAGTGTACTTAATGGCAGATTTTAACTTACTTGGTGGAATTAGAAACCGAGTTTCTGATAATATTTTAAATGCCCTTATCAATCGGACGCCGCCATGCTCACACGGCCGCGCCAGCATCGCACGAAATGCGTAGTCCTGTCGTATAATCATAGCGCGCCGGAATTCGAGCGACCTTCTCGTAATATATAATTCTCCGAGTTGCTTCAGCCTGGCTTGATGGGCCGTCGCGTCAAAATCACTATTTCCACGACACCACTCCTTTTTCTCGATCGGCTCGTTCAAAAAACATGCCGCGTTCCAGCGGCTGATTTCCTCAGTCGCGGTCCGAACCGAATCCGCATTCACACTGCTCTTGCTAGTCTGATGCATGCGCAGTTTGAGTGTTCGTTGGGGCAGGTTGGCCATTGGGCCACGCCGACTTATCACGGACCACATCAAGTAGTCCTCACACTCGCGGAGCAGCGGCAGGCGCAAAACATCATTATCCGAGACTGGCACTTTGCCGTACTCGATTGCGTTGCGAATGAGAAATTGCTTCGATATAGCAACCGTCGGATGAACAAATGGGCAACCAAAGAAAAGGCACCATTCCGCCCACCACGGCTCCCTTGGCATGTCTGCGTTCCCGATTACGCCGCCGTCAGCGTTGATGACAGTCGCGGACGTTCCAAACATTGCAATATTAGGATGACGCTTATAGTATTCCACCTGCAACGCCAACCTATTCGGCTTGGCGATATCGTCCGCATCCATGCGGATGATGAGATCCCCTTTCGCCGCGCGGAGCGCCGTATTGAGGCTGTTGGTGAGATTTAGCCGGGTGAAGATTGACGTCAATCTAACGTCCCGTATCGCCGCTAGTATTTTGGGGGTTTCGTCGCTGGAGCCCCCGTCCACCACTAGCAATTCGAAGTTGTCGTAACTCTGGCTCAATATACTCTCGACCGCGTCGCGAACGAACTTTGCGCCATTATAGACTGGCATGACTACGCTCACTTTCATGTGTCGCTTAATTTATTGCGGCCACGCCGCCTAACCGTCGGATATTTGGTCGTCGTAGGCCCGTCACCTTCTCTGCACTAATCATGGACGAAAATCACTGCCGTCCCACAGGAATTCGTGAAAACGGGACGGGGAAAAGTGGTTCGGCTGCGGAGCTTTGACCTGTCAGAAGACAGGGTGTGAAAACAAAACCCAATATACAGCCGAACCGCCGGTACTTTACCGTGCTCCGCCAGATCTGCCAGCTCATACCGAACCATCTTGTGCCGAAGCTCGCGCGCGAATGCGGCGTCGACGCCAAGGCGCGGACGTTTACGCCCTGGAGCCACGTGGCGGCGATGCTCTATGCGCAGATTAGCCACGCGCTGAGCCTGAATGATGTGTGTGATGCGCTGAAGCTGCACCTCACTCCGCTGTGCGGAATCCGGGCGGCCAAGCCGCCGGCGAAAAATACGCTCAGCCACGCCAACCAGGTCCGCGACTGTGACATGGCCAAGAAGTTGTTCTGGGCGGAACTCGCGCACCTGCAATCGAACTTCTCGGGGTTTGTGCGCGGCCACGGCAAGCGCAAGTTCGGCTGGCGGTTCAAGCGGGCCATCAACGCGGTCGACTCCACCACGCTTCAATTGGTGGCCTCCTGCATGTCGTGGGCGAAGCACCGGCGACGGAAGGCGGCGGCGAAGTGCCATCTGCGCTTGGACCTGCAAAGCTTCCTGCCGAAGTTTGCCATCGTGGATACGGCACGCGAACACGACCACAAGCGCGCGCGGGAGGTGTGTGCCGGACTTTCCGAGGGGGAAATCGTGATTTTTGACAAAGCTTACCTGGACTTTGCGCACCTGTGGGACTTGGCGCAGCGCGGCATTTCTTGGGTTAGCCGAGCGAAAGACAACCTGGCTTGCCGGGTGAAGAAGCGGCTGCCGCGCTCGAGCGATCCGCGCATCCTGAAGGACGAGTTGGTCGTGCTCACAGGCGAGCAGGCGCGGCAGGATTATCCGGGCCTGATGCGGCGGGTCACCGCCCGGGTCGAAGTCGACGGCGTGGAACGCGTGATGGTTTTCCTGACCAACAATCACGACTGGGCCGCTTCGAGTGTGGTCGACCTTTACGGCTGCCGGTGGAGTATCGAGACCTTTTTCAAGGAACTGAAGCAGACGGTGCAACTCGTGGACTTCCTCGGGCACTCGGCCAACGCGGTGAAGTGGCAGGTGTGGACCGCCCTCTTGGTGCATCTGCTGCTGCGCTTCCTGGCCTGGCAGAGCCGGTGGGCGCATAGTTTTAGTCGGCTGGTCACATATATCCGCGCCGCGCTGTGGCTTGACCGGGATATATATGAATTGCTGAAGCGCTGTGGGACAGCCGATGGGGACTTCCGATGTCTCGGCAGCCCGGAGCAGGCGTGGCTGCCCGGCTTCGTCCGCGATGCTATGGGACAGCGGGTGTGACTTTATACAAGAAACCTGGAAAACATCGCCAAAATCTTCAACTGGTCAGTGTCGTCAAAGGGGCGTGCTTGCGTTCAACTCCAAGCACTTACACCGGCTCGTTTTCATCCCGTGGGACGCTAATGGACGAAAATAATCTTGCTGCCTTGCGGTTCGAATCTCAAGTCCACCCGGCGCAGTGCACTCAGCTTTCGGCTAATTGCCTCATGATGTTCCTTCGGCGCATAGAACATCATAAAACCGCCAGTGCCGGCGCCGAGCAGTTTCCCCCCGAGTGCGCCCGCCTGCCGTGCCGCTGCATACCATTCATCTATCGTCGTGGTACTGATCCCACCGGCAAGGGATCGCTTCAGACGCCAATTTTCATGGATAATCTCGCCAAAACTATCGGTATTATTGTTTTGCAACTCCACCCGAAGATCATGCGCCAACTGCACCATTTTAGCCAATAGCTTTTGCTTTGGCCGCTTGCTGCGCACTTCGGCGCCCTGACGACGCAGTATTTCTGATGCACTTCTGACTATTCCCGTGTAAAAGCATATGATGTTGTCCTGGAGTTTGACTAAGGTGTCCTTACGGCAAACGATCGGGTCTACCGAAACGCGACCATCACTGTGAAACTGAATGAAGTTTAAGCCTCCGTAGGCCGCAGCGTATTGGTCTTGCTTGCCTATCGGTTCACGGCATCTGGTTATCTCGACTTCACATGCCCCCCGCGCAAGTCTTTCCGCGGAAGCGTATTGGCCAAGGTGAGCATACAAAACGTGCAACAGACCGATTGTGAATCCACTCGATGAGCCGAGACCTGTGCCGCGCGACGGAATATCCGCGATCGACGTTATCTCGATACCGCCGGCCACTCCCAGCATCTTCATCGCTTCGCGCACGAGCGGATGCTCGATATCGTCAACTGTCTCCACCTCTTCGGTCCGCGAGTAGCTGATTCGAGTTCGATGGTCGAACTTGGGGTTAAGCGACACCCACACGTACTTATTGATTGTGGTGGATAAGACTGCACCGTCGGCGATCGCGTAATAGTCCTCGAGGTCGCTGCCACCTCCGACAAAACTCATGCGTAGCGGGGTACGGCTTATAATCATCGCGAATCCTCCCGCAACACGAGTTCGACTGCATCGGAAAGTGAACTAGAAACGAAATCGGGCGATACGGAATATTTGCCGTCCCTTCCTGCATACCCGGTTGAAACCAGGATCGATCGCAGGCCCGCATTTTTGCCGGTCTGCATGTCCGTCGTCGTATCCCCTATCATCCATGAGTTCGCTAGATCAACGTTCAGATCTTTGGCCGCCTGCGATATCAGGCCTATATTTGGTTTTCTGCAAGTACACGGGACCTTGAGTTCGACCCGTTCGCCTGGATGGCCCCCCTCGGGGTGGTGAGGGCACCAATATATACGATCAAGAAATGCGCCGGACCGCCCCAGAAGAGTCTCCAGTGTGTTATGTATATATTTCAATTGCGCCTCCGAGACAAAGCCCTTAGCAATAACAGGCTGGTTTGTAACCAGAACCACGCGGATACCGGCGTCGTTCAGTCGGCACACTGCATTCGCTACATTGGGAATCAGACGGACTTCCCCAGCGGCCGTGACGCCGTGCCTTCCCACCTCCTCGATCAACGTGCCGTCTCGATCAAGAAACACGGCGGCTTGCCGGACGTCGAGCGAACCGCGTTGTACGATACCAGCGGCATATTGGCTGCATACGCGATCGTAACGATTCGGAGTACCGATATCTTTGATGTATTCGGGACTGTGATAGGCTTTTAGACGAGCGCCGTTCTTCAGCATCGCGGGGAAGAGTTGGCTGCCAAAATCGAAGGTCGCAATGGACGGGCTTCTCGAGTCTCCACGCGCCACGGCGTCCGTCTTCGCCCCAGCGCCAACAAATGGGGCGAGTGCGCGTCGCAGCACTACATACAGGCCGGCATTGACTAGGTTTTGGCGATATGTGTCCTCCGGATGCGGTCGGTTGTGAAAAGCTACGATATCACCGTTGTCAGCGATCTCGACGAGATCTGAGTCCATGGGGTGATTATTTGGATGCAACAGAAGTGTCGCGTCCGCGCATTCTCGCTTGTGGAAATCGCAAAGCCGACCCAAGTCAACATTCACCATTGTATCTCCGTACATAACCACGAATTCGTCGTCGAGGCGGTCCAAACTAGACAAGACTGCGCCGGCCGTTCCTAGCGGAACTTGCTCGACTTCATAACGAATGCGTACACCCCACTCGCCGCCATCCCCCAGGCAGTCAATAATGGCGTTGGCTTTGTAGCCCACAAAGACGACGATATTGTAGAAACCATGCTTCTTGGCTAGCTCGACTTGATGCGCCAGCAACGGCCGCCCCCCAATTGGAATCAGGGGCTTTGGCAGCCCGTTTAATCTATCCCGCAGGCGTGTTCCCATGCCCCCGGCGAGTATTAATAGCTGATTCATAAGTCAGAACTCGCTGGCGATCTCGCGAACCGCCTTTTCCACAGCGCCATTGGAGCTGAAATGTGCGCGCCAGCCAATTTCCGAAAGTTTTCTCGTCGAATAATTGAATTTGGGAACATCGCCCACCCACCCCCGGTTGCCTCCCGTGAATCTAATCTGAGCTTCAGGTGAGACCACTTTCCGGACCGTGTCGGCGATAAACTTTACCGTGCTGACGCTGCCATCAGACCCAATATTGTAGTAGTTCAGCTTAAGATGACTATTGTTCACAATATACAGCATTGCGTCTACCAGGTCGGAAACATGCAAGTATGGCTTCTCTTGCGAGCCGTCTCCGAGAACCTCCAGTTCCGTGGAATTTCGTCGCAGCTTTTGGACAAAGTCAAAGATTGCTCCATGGGTGGCGCGACTACCGATCACATTCGGAAAACGAAAAATCCATGCCGTATCCAAGTAGCTCTCCAGCGCTGCTGAAATCGCGGCTTCGCTCGCAAGTTTCATTGCCCCATAGTATGATATGGGAAATAACGGACCGATATCTTCGGTAAGAAGTGATCCGCGATCGCCATATATAGCCGAAGTGGAAGCAAATGCTATCTTTCGAATGCCATACTGTCGGAGCACTTTCAATAGCACATGCGTCGTCATGAAGGTATCCCGCATGTCGACATCGAAATCTTGACCACCGGCACGGATATCGGAATTCGCCGCCAGATGCCACACGCAGTCTATGGCGCGAACTTTCATCTCCTCCGCCACGATGCTGGAAAGCGACTCGGCATCAGTTATGTCGGCGATTTGCAGGCGAAATGCGGTTTTGCCCATCGCGGCCGCCAGGTTTTCGCGCCGGCCAAGCTTCAAGTTGTCAATGCCGAGAACCTCGTGCCCGGCGGCGAGCAGCCGATCGATAAGATGACTGGCGATAAATCCTGCAGCGCCGGTTATTAAAACCTTCATTATGATATATAATTATTACAAAAGGATAACTGCCTGCTTGAGCAGGAACCACGGACGGCGTCCGAGGATTTCAAAACAATGCTTTGGTTTCGTCGATCCAACAATGGAGGATGGCTGCGTGAGCGCTCTCCACGATGCCATAAGTTGAATCAGGAACGTAAAAATTCAAGCCCCCCCCTCGCCGTGATTTGTTTTCCGGCGTCATCCCCGACAAGGTTACAATCTGCATCTTCATGGTATTGGCACATGCCAATGCTTTCACAATATTAGGGGAATTGCCCGAGCTGCTCACCGTAATAAGCAAGTCGTCTGCCTTGCCGAACCAGCGCAAAGGGAGCTCGAATGTAGACTCATATCCGATGTCGTTTCCTATCGCGGACATTAGAGCTGCGTCGTTGAATGCCATAGCGCGAAGGCCGAGCCCCTTCGCACTATCGACTGCCATGTGGCTTGCCATGGTCGCGCTTGCGCCGTTCCCAATTATAAAGACATTGTGGTTGAGTCTCCCTTTTTCTCTCGCCCAATTGCACCACCTCTCGATTGCTGTAGCGATATCGAGTTCGTTTCCATCGCCGTCCGTCGCGCGCACGTTCCGTAGTGCGTGATCCAACCGGTTCAGGTAGGAATTATAGCGATCCGGTTTCCCTTCGGCTGCTGGCGTGCCAGAATCGGGGGCCACATACGTCAAAGGTGCTACTCGAACACTTGAGTTTGTTAGTCGTTCCATATTGCTTTCACATTAGCATGATTCACTGACACCTCGTACTTCAGTAGCATGTTCTTCGCCACCATGGCTCTGAATCCATCGGCAGTTAGACCACGCATATTTGTCCAATCCTCGCGGTCGACCGTTTTTGCCAAGTATTCAATCAAGCGAAGATCCTTTACAACATCCGGCATTGAGGCTCGCGGCGCCTGCCGTCCCGCCCTGTAATTGAACGTGTTGCCATTTACGCGCTCCTTGTCTGTCAGATTGCTCTGATCCGGAACTCTGGAACTGCGAAAAAGACGCATTTCCCCACGGTTATCGACTCTGGAGCCGAGATAGGCTTTTCGCACATTAAACACCGTTGCAATTTCGTTCGCCGTATCATTGAGCTCTCCTAGCGAGAGTTCGCCTTGTTTTGCCGAAACCGAGTACTCCGCGATGCATGCGAGCACGCGCTTTCTTCCGTTGTCCAGCTTCGTTCCATGTTGCAAATAAGGGACAATGGTCACGTTTCCGTTCGTTTTAGTCTGCACATAACCCTCCCAATACTCGTAGGGGTCGTGCACCGCACTGTTGGATAACTGTGGGAAGTAGAGTACGATATTTTTCTCGGCTCCGCACATTGCCAACGCGGTGTCGACAAAAGCCCACTTTTGCCGTTCAAGTCGATGATTTGCGTAGATGCGCTCAGACTCGGCAAAGTTTCCGTAGGTTAATGCGCAGAGGATTGCACCTACAACCGTACTCGAGCACGCTCGCAACCTCCAATTGCTTGAAAACCTGACGACCACGATCGCAAAGGCAGCCACTATGATGGTCGCAGCAAAGCCGCTGTAAAACGTAGTTAGATAATACAACGGAAATGCGTGGTAATCGCGATAGCGCTCCGTAAGGGACAGGAGCACGTTGGGCAGCAATAAATACAATAGGCTGACGCAGGCCAAGCAGCGAACTTTTTTCCATTCTTTGTCATCGCTAGCCAGCAGAAAGACCATCCGCGCACACGTGGTTCCCACGCCAATTGCGACGATGGCGGAGATCCATGATACGCGCATCAGCTCTCGCGGCATAAACAGTGAGCCAAGGCCTGTCCAATTCAGGCCACACAACGACAGCCGGAAGATTGTACCGACGGTCGACGATATCGTTCCCAAGGACAACTTGGTACCGGGATATTGGGAAGGATACACCATCCGGAACGCCACGTATGCCACGGCATAGAGGCCGGTCATAATCATGACCGGCCAGAGTTTCGAGAACCACCACCGCACGTCCTGCACCCATGGAATGGACCCCTTAGGCCGCTCAGTCAGCATTATCAAGACGTAGGAAGCGCCATACAGTACGAATGGTTCATACGTCAGCGCAGAACCGGTGAAGCATGCCGCCGATGCATAAACCCAGGATTGTTTCCCCGTCGTAAAGTGCCGCTTGAAGCAATAAATCGCAAATAGATTGAGGGCGAGACCGAAGCTAAACCAAAGCGGCAACGCGTGAAATGGATTAAACGCATAGCCTGTTTCCATCAAGCCAATCAACAATGTAGCGGCCAATAGCGCGATCAACATCGACCCCAGCGACCTGACCACGAGAAAAAACGATACGAATGCCGCCACGATCGATGCAATACGCAGTACGTAATATGGCACGAAGGAGTCTGTGGCATAACTTAATTGTGTAAGAGGGTAAGTCACCAACTGATAGAAACGCCCCTGTGATACTGCCATCTTGAAAGAACTTTCCCAAAAGCCTCCAAATCTATGCCGCATCAATGAAATATTGGCGTCATCCCAGCACGTGATTCCAGTCCCCCACAATCGGGTCACTAAATAACCGCAAAGCAATACAAGGAATGCAACCGCAAGTTTCAATCCAGTCGGTTGCCCCATTGGCTCGCAATGGTTGCTTGGCGGCAGGCTCCGACCATGCTGGATTGCGCCGGTCTTGTATACTTCTCGCTTCATATGTTGGATGGGCTTATGCTGCGTGCGCCTCGCGGCTGACCTTCAGGGCCAGCGCTGCAACCCACAGAATCGATATGCACGAAAATAATAGGCTCGCACATACCACACCGCGAATTCCATCCAGATAGGCACCACAATAATTGAATACTGTTCCGAGGATTGATAGCACAATCTTCGGCGCCACGAGCTTTTTGGTGGTTGCGCTGCTCATAAACAGCATCGAGGCAGCTTCACTCGTTGAATATAGACCTGCTGAAAGCACCATCCATGGCAGAAGGTAAGACGTGTCATTAAATGCCGGGCCCGTCAGCATTCTGAATATTTCCGCGTGATAGGAAAAAGCGCCGTAGACTCCTAAGACAGTCGCGAGCAGAAACCCGATTACAATCACGAGATTGATGCGCCGGGCGCTGCGAAGCCGTTCTTGATCACGCCCTTCTCCAGCCCGGCTGAAAATAATCGGCTGGATGAATGCTACAACGGAGCTAAGCCCTAGTACCGTCGGAGCGTATCCTAACTGCGAGAGCACAGCAAACTTCCCGACATTTTGAGTGTCTCCGGTGATTTGAATTGCCCATCGATCTGACGATTGCTGCAGCCACGAAAACAGCCCCCAAGTTGCAAAGGGCCACGCGTATTCCTTCAGTCGTTGTCGCCACCGGCCCGTGTCCATCGCCGAATGCATGTGCGGATTTACGACCCTGCGGAACTTCGTTCGGAATGCTACGATTTGAGAGGTTACCAATACGACACTGGCGCAAGCGAAAGCGGACATCGCAGCCGTGCTGCTCGCGCCAAACAGGTGGATCAATGTGATCGCAAAGCAGCCCCGCAGCACCGGCCACAGGATTTGGTGACTCGCGACCACAAGCCTGTTCCGCGATGAGGCCTGAAACGCATCGACGACCCGTTCATTTCCGCCCAACAAGGCCACCAAGATCGCTGCGGCAGCAAAGCACCCCCAATGTTCGGAAAATGTCACACCGATCGCTATTACGAACCCCGCGCCAACAACGGCGGTATAGACGTTCAGCCGCTTCAATATGCTCTTTACCGCAAAGTAACAGCTAGGTCCGGAATCCGCCTCGAGTGATGGGGCGAAGTATCGCAACGTCGCCTGCTGCAGTGGGCCGTAGCAGAGTTGTGTTGCCAATCCTCCCAACGTCAGTCCTAACGCGAGTTCTCCGTACTGTGCTGAGTTCAGTCTGGACGTAAGAATTTTCACGACCCAGAGGCTGCAGAGTAGGGCAACCACCTGCCCGACCACAATTGAGGAGTACTCAATCGCAAACGCTTGCCATGACTGCGCCCGCGCTGTCGTACGATTTTGCCGTATATCAGCTGGATCCGGCTGCTCGACCTGAACTGGCGGTACCGGCGTCATGCGTTCGTTTGCAACGTATCCGAGACGCCCAAGTAATTCGGAATTCGGGCCCAGCGGCCGGGGGAGCAACCACGATCTAATGCCTGTGACTGAAATTGCAGATTTGTTTTTTTGGTTGAAGCCGATCCGGGCGATATTCGCGATGCGAACTGAGGTCGGTGGCACTAATCTCACCCTATGTACGGTCGGCTCTCATTCGTGCGGACGCCGCTTTCTCAGGACTATCGCAGTCTACGCGCTTCCCAAGGTCGTTTAGGCCAGCCAACCGCAGCTTCTGCACTTATAGCTAAGATCTTAATGCAAAGTAGCCTCGGAACACCCTAATGTTGGCAAAGGCTCGGCATTTATGACCATAGCTTCGCCCCGTCACTTCAATCGATCCCTATTGAGGGCCGCGGGTACAAACCTATGGACGGTTTTCTGCAGTGGGTTCAAATCAATTTGGAAGAATGAAACGCAGCCTCGTCGTCGCTTTGCATAGGAACTAGTTACAAGTAATTTGCGTGGGTCGCGTCTAGTGATTCACGCATCACCATCTCTGTCTATCGGGGAAATCGTTTATAGCCATAGCTTTTACCACGCAAGCGCATCGCGATTTGTTTGCCGCCAACGTATCGCCCGCCACCGGTCATCCCGACGTTTTCCCCAACGCTTGAAGGACGGACCTCCGCACCCGCCCTAATTGGTGAAATACGTGGCGGATATTGTGAACTCCGTCCCAACCTTCACACGTGAGGCCAGATCGTAGGTAAAATCACCGGTTTGCACGTGAACCAACCGAATCGAATTAGTGCCGGGAATGACAAACCCGGCAATCTGCGTCCCATCCTGCGTGTGTATTCCACTGCCAGCAATGCTCACGCTTCCGCAATACTCGTTTCCCTCTCCGACTTTGAATGGAAGCCCGCGCAATTCGAGCTGACCGACCGCACCTTCGACGTCGGTCACGACGAACCGCCCGGTTACGGTCACCTGCCTACCCACCTTGTAAAAACGCCCCACGTTAATGCGCGCACACGCAATCCGCCCACTCGTTAACGGGAAAATCGTCGCAGTCCACTGTCCACCCTGCACCAAGTTCGAATCAGGTGCCGCTCCAATGAATATGTTGTCATTTACCCAATTACTTGGCCGATTTGCATGCTCAACCATGGTCCCGCTACCCACGATGTCCCAAACCGTCAGATTGGACCATGTGTTTTTCACAACGTGTCCTTCGAGACTAATCACCCCGGTCGCGGTGTTAAATCCATCACGCGCAGACTGCACTTGCCAGTTCGAGAAATAGTTTCCGCTGATCTGGTAAATCGGATCTTGAGGACTCGCGACAAGCTTCGCGGCGCGCCAAACCTGATACATCAGGACATCGCGGATTGCATTTCCGTTGAACCAGCCGTGTGTGGCATTAATCTTAATGCCGGTTTCAAACCCGAACATATAAACTCCCTCAAACCGCCATCCGAATGCAGTGCGAGAATCGCCAAGGTCAATTTCTATGCCGACAGCCTTTCTATCACTCAACGAAATCGAGGAATAATCGCGCACGCTGGCGCGAATATTTCGTAGATTAACCCCGGCGCCGTATTCAGTGATGTATGGCGGAGCTCCGACTATATAGATCGCCGAAGTCGTCATTGCAGGCGGCACTTGCACCTCAATATTGCTGAGCAATATCTTATTCATTTGACTTGTATTCCAGGGCGCTATGACGTGCTCGTCAACGCGACCGACCCAGTTTAGAACACTACCGGTAACATGGTTCTCACCCGCATTCTTTGTATAGCCTTCGAACGTGTCCTGGCCGACTAACATGTAATCGTGTTGGGGGGATCCCACCAAGCTCGTGTCGACATTGAAACAACCATTTGGCAAGTACACCGGCATCCCGGTTGATAACGCTCTATTGATTGCGGCAGCGTTGGCCCCGGGTTTACCGCCAGCGGAAGCGCCGTACCAACGCACATCCACGCGCCCTGAGGAATCAAGTCGCAGCCAACGACCCTGTGCATCAAGCGACGCGTAAATGCGCCCCCCGTCGGCTGCATCTACCGAATTCGGTGACCAGCGAAAGAGTCCGCCTCCCCCGTCCCCGGCTCGATTTCTTCCCAACACTAATACGACGTGATTTTCTTCAAAAGACCCAGCGTTATATTTGCATAACTCATCAATATTATTAAACTGGATGCCGACATCGTTCCTACCAGCCAGCAAACGCGGGTAAAACTTTGAACCGATATTTGGCAATGCACTAAGCATAACGGCAAACATTATCCACCATCGAATCTCAGAGTCCGAGCTAAAGTCTTCGCGTTTGCGCTTGATCGATCCCATGGGTAACCTTGTCAGCCGCAAGACCTAGAAACGACGCCGCGGCCCCAATGACGGGCATGATAGTCCCGCACGGATACACTTCTCGCGCCGTCGGGCCTCGGGTTGACTGTAGCGGTTTTCAGTCCGGCGTCGCCGTAGCGGCAAGTCATGGCGCAGGAGCAATGCCTCGAACTCCTTCGGCAGGAAAGAAAAAAAGTGGGGCAAGTTGTCGTTGTAGGCCTATGACCACCTGAGCGCGGGAAACCGTGTTGATGGATGTCCGGAGAACATAGGTGAACGGCGACAAGTTGCCTAAATCGAATTGACCAATGCTGGTGATGCGAAATACAATCACTTATAGGTAACAATACCTTGCAGGCGGTCGTGAACCATGAGCCTGCTGCCTAGCTAGCTAGAATCACAAGGATATGTAATTTGCATGATCTAACAGCCGAACTTTTCGACTGCAATGCAACCGATCACCAACGAAGCTCTCGTCATGACACTTTTACCGTTGACTTCAGCGACAGCAAGGCGGTGTAGCTTAACACTGGGCCTTACTGCTCTTGTAGCTATCGCGCTGTTCGTGAATCGTCGACCACTTCCAATTCTCGTACCGCAACATCATTCGTACGCTCACGAACTCACGGAATCATCCTCTCTTCACTCATTATTGTCACAAAATACTGATGCAATCGAGGTCTCCGATCTCCCAACTGCGTCTTTTCAGCCGGTCCTTAACGCCGACGAACTTATAGATAAACAATTTCGAAATCGGTTGATTTCATTCCAGCTATTCATTGCTCACTGGCGGGCCGGGAATCAGTACGCTTCAGAGGCAAGCCAACACCCACCGGAGTTGTGCTGGCCAGACAACGGCTGGTCCTGCAATAAGGTAATGTCGATGGCTGGATTCCATTCAGGCACTGCGCTGTTGCCACCAGGTGAATGGAGACGCTTTTCAACGCCGACTGGCGCTTCACAGGAAGTGTTGTTTTGGTGTATACTTGACGGTTCGATCATACCGTTGGGATATCGGCCGCGCGCAACGCCTTGGCCCGTCTTCTTAGGTTCCCACTTTTTGGGATACTGGAGGGCGCGCTTGCACGACGATTCTGTTTCAAAAAATGATCTTGTAGGCCCGCAAATTGCATCACCGACGCGTGCTGACGTCTATTTCATCCGAGTGAACTCCACATTTCCGGCCGATCCGAAGGGGTCAAACCCTAATGTCTGTGATCGGGTGGACCACGCGATTCCATCAGCAGCACGAATCCCGCCTGCGCGAAGTGATGATCGCCCGTGAGCACTTCTTTCAATCCTTCGCTACGCATTGCCTCGAAT
>JAUSEB010000321.1 GCA_030650495.1 Armatimonadota bacterium
TCGGAAACAGCCACCCAGTCTGCCTCTCTCAACTCTAAACTCCAAACTCTCAACTTGCTTGTTTTGCTATTGAACGCCTCTATGCTATACTATCGCTGACTTGAATGGTTCGAGTTTGGGGATAATATAACAGAATGACTACACGCGCATTGTACATATTTACCGCGTTCCTTGTGGTCGCGTTGCTTGTTTGCGCGGCTCCTTCGCTGTTGTCCAAACAGTCGGCTCCCGCGCCGGTGGATGTTATCACGCTCAAAGGTAGCATAAACCCATCCTCCGCGCAGTTTATCGTTCGGGCGATAAGCGAAGCCGAGCGCGACGGCGCGCAAGCTATAATCATCCGCTTGGACACTCCCGGCGGACTTATGGACTCCATGCGCAAGATCGTCCAAAAGGAGCTTCTCGCTAAAGTCCCGGTCGTTGTCTATGTCGCTCCCAGCGGCGCAAGAGCGGCCTCAGCAGGGGCGTTCATCACGCTTGCCGGGCATGTAGCCGCGATGGCTCCCGTGACGAACATCGGCTCCGCTCATCCGGTCAGTGGAATGGGCGAGAAGATGGACGAGACTATGTCTCGAAAGATCGAGAACGACGCGGCGGAGTATATCAAGACGATTGCACATCAGCGCGGACGTAATGTCGAGTGGGCTGAGTTGGCGGTCCGCAAGTCGGCGAATGTTCGTGAAACAATAGCGCTTCAGAAGCGGGTGGTTGATTATATCGCCACTGACGTTCGCGATCTGTTGAAAAAGATCGACGGCCGGAAGATCAAGATAAAAGAAGAAACTATTACCCTGAACACGGCCAATGCGCCCACGCGGACGATCAAGATGAACGCCCGCGAGCAGTTCCTGCACGTTCTGAGCGACCCGAACATACTCTACATTCTAATTCTGATAGCGATGTACGGGATTATATTCGAATTGAGCAATCCCGGAGCCATTCTCCCCGGCGTTTTGGGCGGAATCGCGCTCATATTGGTCCTTTATTCAATTGCCATTCTGCCGGTCAACGTAGCCGGGATCGCGCTGCTCATCCTTGCGATCATACTCTTTATAGTAGACCTGAACGTTCCGAGCCACGGTATTTTAACTGCTGGGGCTATAATCAGCTTTATTTTGGGGTCGTTTATGATATTCGACCTCAGCTCGCCTGTCTTCCGCATTTCGATCTTTCTGATTGTTGGAGCGGCCTTGACCACGGCGGGTTTCTTCCTGTTCCTAGTCGGGTCCGGCGTTAAGGCGCTGAAAAACAGATTGGTCTCAGGGACGGAGAGCATGGCCGGAATGATAGGCGATGCGCGTACGGATATTGATCCGGTCGGTCGAGTATTCGCTGATGGGACATACTGGACCGCCACCTCGGAGGAGAGGATAAAGGCTGGGGAAAAGGTTCGGATAGTCAGTATGGACGGACTCAAAATCAAAGTCAAAAGAGAGGAGACAAAGTAATGCCGGTAGTGTATCTGATCGGATTTGCAGTCGTGTTTTTCCTTTACATTGTTGGCACGTCTGTGCGCGTGCTGAACGAGTGGGAGCGGG
>JAUSEB010000326.1 GCA_030650495.1 Armatimonadota bacterium
CACCCGCTGCAACAGCCATGAAGAAATGTGGCAATATGACATGAGCTCGGACCTTTGGACGCCGCTTTTAAGTCAAACTCAAGCCAACCAGTCCGGCTATCCCCGCGGCGTTTGCCTTCCTTCAGCGATGTATGATCCCAGGCGGAAAGTCGTCTGGGTGACGGGAGGTGCTGAGCGTGCCGCCGTCACCGACTACTATTCCGGCCTTGTATCGGGGGGCATATGGGCCTTTGACCCTGTCGCGCGCTCCTGGTCGAGAGAAGGTCCGACGGCGCAACAAGGCGAGAGCTCTAATGTGAATGTCGCGGAAATAGAGTATGGGCTGTATGATCCGGTACGGGATCAATTAGTGATACCCTCTAGAAACGGCGGTTCGGGCGAGCAGATCGTGCGCTATAACCTGGCCGGCGTCACGGTTCGCGACGGCGTCCAGAACGATAACTGGAGCACCGAGAATGCCGCCATTAACGAACCTGTCATGGCTCAGACCCCGCTTGTCTATGACAGCACACGCGATGTGGCCTGGTTCTATAATGTCTGCGAGGGGGGAACGCCCTGCTTGAATCCCTCCAAGCTTTGGACCTACAACCTGCAAACCAAGGTCTGGACGCTAATCAACACCAATTCGATTGTCCCCAATAAAAGCACATTCGGCATGGCCTATGTTCCGACCATTGATTCAATTGTGATCTTCGGCGGATTAAACAAGGCGGAAAGCGCGCCGGGCACTACCTACATCAATGAATTATGGATTTATGACATCCAAAGAAACCAATGGAGCAAGCCTGTTTTGGGCGGAGCGATTCCGACCCCGCGCAAAGGCGAGAATATGGTTTACGACAGCCATAATAATGCCCTGATGATATTCGGCGGAACCGGCGGATTCCAGAGCGTCGGCGTGCCGGATTCTTCCGGCTACGAGGGAACCGAGGTGTTTCTGCTGCGCCTATCAAATAACTGAACGTCCGCCATGTTGTCAAGCATGGAAGGTAATGTGTACAGACATATGGCCATTTCTCCTACAATGGAGAAATGGCCATATCTATATCAAAAACAATCAAAGAAGAGTGGCTCCGATGGGTGTTGCCATTGTCCGCAAGGAAGTAAAACTAAGTGATGTCGCAAAGGTCTGCCCCTACGGCAAACGCTCACTTGAGCGTTGGACAGCCGCTTACAAACACGGCGGCGAAGAAGCGCTTGAACCGAAGTCCACGAGACCAAGAACACATCCCGATGAAACACCGATTCATATTAAAGAGCGGAT